>JAFTDR010000162.1 GCA_017454105.1 Desulfovibrionaceae bacterium
AGAGAATCGAACAATTTAGTCTTCTTAATCAATAGGTGATGCTGGTATGCCGCCTTTAGGCGGCTCAAGCGAAGCGTCTAAAAACCGCTTTGAGCGGTTCCCTGCCTTTCAAGCCCCCGGCTTTGCCGGGGGTACCTGACTGTTGTGATTGTTCCTGTTTGTTCGAGTATGTACTGAGCGACATCAGAAATTGTTGCCATCACGCGCCCTCGTCGTTTTTAGAAGCATCACTTGGCAAAGTCTACTGTGGTGAGGTTTTGTTATGAGATCTTGGTTTAAATGGTATGCCGGCTCCTCTACCGACATCAAGTTCCCTGAGATTGCCACGTCTTGTGGCGTGCCTCTCGCGTTTGTCCTCGCCCCGTGTGGATGTACCTCTTAGAGCGTGCGCACGAAAACAACGGTAGCATTGATGGCCTTACCGCTTACACACATACCTGGTATGCAGAAAATCTGTACTCAGGGAGCCTTGTTTTTGGAAGAAAGTATACTTGTGCGGTCTTTGTCGACAAGGATGCGCTTTGAAGAGCGTACACAGTAGCTTGGGCACTTTTCTTTTGGGCGTCCTCGCGTACACTCAGATAAATAAAGCGAGGCGTGGAGCGAGCCTTGTCGCTGCACGCCTCAAAGTTCCTGCTTTAGGCAAGGTTTGTCTGATCTCCCCTACCCTGCACCGATTTTTTTCTGCTCGTTTCAGGCGAAGGTTCTGCCTCTTGCTTCGGTGTATTTAAGGCGTACGGCGTTAGATCTTTGGCTGCACACTCTCAAAGAGATTGTCGTGGATGAAGTTTGTGGCAGCGAACTTTGTCGAGGAGACGAAGCCAAGCTTTTTGACGGCGCCGTTCTTGTTGGTTTCGACCACATCGCCCATGACATCCAGGAAGGTATTCGGATTGGCTATGCGGCTGTGATCTTTTTCCTCCTCGGCCTTCAGGGCGTTTAATGTGTTTAATGCCTTAGTCCGCAAGGCCTTGATAATTTCGTTGACAGCCGCATTATGCTCTGGGTGTGTAGTATTCTCAAGAGCATCCTTGTGCTGATTCCACACTTCTAGTAGCGCGGGATCCTTGTCAACTGTCTTGGCCTTGAACCCGACAAGAAAGGTTGAGAAGCTCAGGGCAGTGGTCACATCTTGGTTTTGTTCCTCATTCAATTCTGATGTTTCATCCTCTATCTCCGCAATAAGGCCGTTGATAAAATCCATGACGAATTGATGGCTCTTTGTGTCATCAGCCATGGCAAGCATAGCTCCGTTTGTGATTTTCCTCTCAAAAGGCAGAGTTTCCGGCGAGTTTGTCGAACGCACTGCATCGATGGCCCGCATCTCCTCCTGAATGTGATTCATAAGGGTGATCATCTCGTCGATTGAGTTCTGCAGGCGAATCTGACTGTTGGAGAAATTGAAGATAGCATGGGGAATTTCAATGCCGTTGCGTTGAATCTCCCCGAGGATAGCAGCGATGCGGCCGCCTGTGTCGCCCATGTCGCCCTTTTGCATGATCACCCGCACACTCTCAAGGAGCTGTTCCCTCTTACTGTCAAAAACTGCCTGTGCAGTATTGGGCAATATGCTGCGGAAGGCATCCAAAAACTTGGTAGACTGCCTGGTTGTTGTGGCCACGATCATCGTCATGATAGAACTCTGCTGGTCCGCGCTTAGCTTTGTTGCGTTGCCAAAGTCGATGACCGTGAGTTTCTTGCCATCGCTCATGATGTTGCCTGCGTGCAGATCACCGTGGAAAAATCCCTGCTCGCCAAAAATACCCTCCGTAACCCAGACATCAGCCAAAGCCGTGAGCTGCTTGTGTCTGGCCGATGCCTCGTCATACAGTTCCTGCAGACGTGCCTTGACGGGAAAAAGCTCATTTACGCGGGTTTCGGGTACTCCATACTCCACCTTCGTGCGCTTCCCGCTTGCGTCGAACTCTTCGCTTCTCCCAAAATTCTGACCCAAACGCTCAATTTCTTCTCGTGTATCTTTAAGAAAGCCGTCCAAAGTTGTGCCAGGGGCGAGCTCCATGGCCATGGCATTGCTCTTGGGCGGTATGTCATCCACAACCTTGACGCTCTGAATACTGTTCTCTTGGCCGTCAAAGGGCTTATTATAGACCACACCGCTCTTGGCGTTGTTTGCCTCTATGCCGAAATCAAGCTCTTCCATAATACCTTCCATCTGGCCTTGGAAGGTGCCGAGCATCCCTGGAACCTTGGCGGCAGCCTTTTCAAAAATGGGCCGTTCGCGCTGCACACGGTTTGCCACATCAGGCCGAAGAATCTTGACTACGCATTCGCGCTCCTCTCCCTTGTTATCCGTAATGCGGCAGCGGAAGGCCTGGCCCACACTCGCGGCACCAAGAGAAGAGACGACCTCAATCTTTTTGATGCGCCCGTTTGAGCTGTTCACCATATCCAGAAGATTGGCCTCAACAATATCTGCAGGAATGGGAGCAAGCCGGCTTTTCATGTCCTGGCAGGCGATACGCAGATCCTGAGGCAGACCAGGTCCGTCAAGGCCCTGGAAAATCTTCTGCAGAACTGGTCCCGCGCCTTTAAGCATGGCACCAAGCTGCTGCATGGGTGTCGCATTCGGCGGAGCATAGCGCAGGCCCGCAGAGACCATAGAGCGCTTGTCGGCAAGCGGCATACTCTGGAAATAATCCTGGATAACGAATTTGATGAACTTGCCGATACCGTCGCTACTAAAGTCAGTACCTGCGGCTTGAGCCAAGCTGTTTAAATCGGCTGCCTGAAGCTGAGCCAGACGAGCCTGGCCTGCCAAAGGACCCGCCACGCCGTTTGCGCCCTTAGGGGCAAGCACATTGCCATCCTTGTCGAGACCAAGTGCCGACTGCACGTCGGCCTGGGCTAGCTCTGCTACGCGTTCAGCCTTGTTCCTGGCTGCCTGAGTCTGAGCCACTGCGGTTTGTTTTTCCTCACTGGTCTGCATAATACGGGCGTGGTCTACCAATGCCTTGTCATAGGCCTGTTTTGCCTGGAGAAGCTCCGTCTGACTTTGATTTGCAAACGCTCCGTCAGTCTCTGCCTTTTGCCGTGCCTCTGTAGCCTTGGTACGCGCGTTGACAGCGGAGTCATATGCTACTCTTGCATCAGCGAGTTCCTGAGGATCAATCAAATCATTCGGCGACTGGACAGCCCCTTGGGCCGCCTCGCGGGCTTTTGTGGCTTCGTTGCGGGCATTTGTAGCCGCAAGCGCTGCATCGTCCGCCGTCTTGCGGGCTGCGATCGCCTTCTCCTGAGCGTCGGCTGGGGCGCCAGCAACTAAAGTCAGTAGTTCGGCTTCGCTGGCTGCGTCATTGGCTTTGGCGGCCGCTTCTTCGAGATCCTGGGCCCTCTTTTCCGCCTGGGCTGCACCTTCCAGGAGAACCACATCGCGCACATTCTTTGGCTGGGCTGCAAAAATCCTCTCCAACTCATTTGCCGTGACTTCTGCATTGTGCGCCTGGGTTTCCGAATTCTCTGCTTGAGTCAGAGACTGCGCGGCCTGGGTTTGCTTGTCTTGCCATTCAGTATCAGCATTCGAGACATCTAACAAAGATTGTTGTATTGCTGATTTGTACCCCGCATTGTCATCGTTTGCGGCTTTTGCATCAGCCTGAGCCTGTATGCACGCTTCTTGGGCTGCGCTGGCATTTTCCGCGAGGCGCACATATTCCGCAAAGACATTGCCGACAACCTTGTTGGCCAGGGTCTTGCGCTGGGCGGGATCGTCCACCCCGGTTATGGCGTCCGCAAGTGTTTTCAACGCAGAGGCAAGAGCCTCTGGCTGGGGTTTGCGCGCAAGGAGCGCCTCGGCATTTTCCTGGGTTATGGGGAGATGTTCGGCCTCAAGCGTAGCTTTCAGTTCTCTGATTACGGCCTTACTCGGATGAGTGAGAGTCTCGTCCATCATGAGAATGGCTGTGGTCATCTCCTCCTGCACAGCCTTTGCCGCCTGGGTCACATTCTCATTGATCTGCTGCACGACCGACTGCAGGCTTTGGGGATTGAGCAGCGCAATGCCAGCCCCGATAGTCAGCGCATCGGCGGTCTTATTATTCTCAAGCAGGCCGCTACGCACCTCCTCGGCCGTATTTTTGATGGCCTCGCGCATTTCCTCGGGCAAGGCACCTAAAAGGCTCACTTGCTCATCCTGCGGGAGCTGATCAAGATTCGTCAGGCGGGAACCAAGCGCTGTGTCCGCAGGCACATCGAATTCCTTCCCCAAATCCGCGTCGGGCACACCGGGCTCGGCAGCCTTGATAGCCGCGCGGAGACTTTCTGCTTTCTGCGTGTCCTCTGCGCTGCCTGTGAGTTTTGCCTGGGCCTCTGCCCTGGCCAAGCGCACAGCAAGTCGCGCGGCAGTGGCCTCCTGTGCCGTTGGATCCTTTTTGTCAAAGTCCTCCAAAGCCTTTTGGGCGTCTGTGAGTTCAGCTAAGCGCGCAGGATCGTTCTCAAACTCGTTCGCCTCTGCCTGAGCCTTGGCCAGGCGCAGAGCCAGATCCTTTCGCGCGCTAAGCATTTTAGCTTCTGCTTTCCAGGCCAGGCTTTCAAGACCAGTGAACTCCTTTTCATCCACCTTCTTCGGGCCGAAGAAGTTAAAGAGATTGCCGAGTACGTTTCCGGCTACATTGCCTTTCAAGGTTTTTGCAGCGAACTGCGCGGCATTGGCCTCGGCCCTCGCGATAGTGGCATTGATCTTGTCGGCCTCTGAGGCGCCTGCTTGTCCGGCTTTGGCCTCAGCCTCCTTGGCCAGAGTCTCCAGGCGAACGGCATCGAGTCCTGCCTCAATCTTGATGATATCGCCTATGACGCCGCTATTGCGCGCAAGCACGGTCTTAAGACGATTTTCAGGAGAGAGCTTGTCCTCATCCATGATATTGCCGGAGTAGATGACGTCTGCGGCAAAATGAGCCACCTGCTCCTGCGTAGATGTAGCGAAGGGATTGACCGGGGGCTTAAGAACGCTCACGTTGACCTTTTGTCCTTTCCCGGTATCCTTTTGGCTCACCTCCATGAGTTCAGCCACATCTTCACTTGCGATACGGTTGGTTGTGGCTATCTTGGTCACATGGTCGATGAGATTTGTGGCCGAGCCCACATAGCCATCAATGGCGTACTGGGCGATGCGGTTTAAATAGCGGGTGGGGCAACTGTGCAGCTCACCTGCGTCTATGCCCAAATTGGCTTTTATGGCCTTAAGACAGAGTTCGCGCAGACGCGAATCGGTCAGGCCCTTGCTGTCCAGGGCGTCTTTGGGATCGCTTGTATTGAGTGTGTAGGGATCGGCCTTGTGCGCATCCTTATTCTGCGGCGGAGCCAAAATAAGCTTGATCGCGCTTATCTCAGCCTGCACAGCAGGCGAGTTGCGATTCTTTGATTGCTCAAGCTGATTGAAAGTCCGCTCCATGTGGCAATGCTTTTTCTGACCGCAGTATACACCCGTTTGAGCCAAAAGACTTTGTTTATGTTGGAAGAATTGAGGCGCAGTTTAGAAGGTCTGCGGCTTACAACACTGGCACTTGTCCTCGCGCAACTGCCCTTTTTGTCTTCGATACACAGTCCTGCGACCTCCGCAGAGAACACTTTTTCCTTGGACAAACATTTTTGGGTATTCTACCTGTACGTCAGCGGTATTGCCCGCCAAGTATATGCGGCTCTCTCACGCGAGCCCCCAGAGAAAAAAAACATACAAGGAGAATGGCCATGCCCTGTGAGACAAGTCAGTATCTTGATGAAGCCATGGCATTCGGGACTCTGCACAGCAAAGAGTGCGGGGATGAAAACATTCCGCTTGCATCGGTACACATGAACGGAGAGGTGCGCGGACTGCTTTTTTCCTTAACGATCCTGCAGACTTTCGTCAATTTAGACACAAGGCCGCACGAGGTCATCTATACATTTCCGCTAGCCTGGCATACCGCTTTGCTTGGTATTGCGGCGACTATCGGCGAAAAACGTCTGATCGGTGCGGTCTTTGAGAAAAAGCAGGCTGAGGAGAAATATGAAAAGGCACTTTCGGAAGGTGATGGCGCCTTACTGGTTCAGCAGTCGGCAAAAGGCCTCTGCACGGTGAATCTTGGGAATATCAAGGCCTGCGAAACCATTTGTATTGAAATTCGCTGCGCGCGTCTTTTGCGCTTTGAGGGCAAGCGTGTGCGTCTGTGTATCCCGACAGTTATAAGCGAGCGATACGGGGATGAACACATGCCTTTGGGACTGGCCCCCCATGAGACTGCGGTCGCAAGCCCCAAAGCAAGCTATCCGTTTACTCTTGCGATCCGCCTCTATGGAGAAATCGCCAAGGGCAGAATTTCCTGCCCAAGCCACGCAATCGAGGCAAAAAGCCTTGAGGGGTCAGAAAGCGGCCTTGTTTTCTCTCTTGCGCAGAATGCCTTTCTGGACCGGGATTTTGTGCTGCTCTGTGATGAGCTGCAGAGCCGATCCATCGCAGGCTACTGCAGAGTTCGCGATGAAACGATGATCGTTGCGAGTTTTGCCCCGCGCATTGCCGAGAGCTCTTCACCCATTGCCGTAAAGATCCTCGCGGACTGCTCGGGATCGATGCAGGGGTCGAGAATTGCCGAGGCAAAAAAAGGACTGGAGCAGGTTCTTCAGGCACTTACGCCAAACGATATGGTCAGTTTCAGTCGTTTTGGTTCAAAAGTGCAGAGGGAGACACAGGAGGCTGTCCGCGCAACAGAGGACAATATCAGTCGTCTTAAGGAGCTTGTGAAAAAAACTGAGGCATCGCTTGGGGGAACCGAGACAGAGGGTGCTTTGCGGGACACGTTTCAGATCCGCACACCAGAGGACATCGTGCCCTCTCTCTTGCTTATTACCGATGGCGATATCTGGAACGTTGAGGGAGTGATTGCTCTTGCCAGGCAATCTGGGCAGCGCATTTTTGCTGTTGGTGTCGGGTCGGCGCCAGCGGAAAGCCTGCTGCGCGAGATGGCTCTGGAAACAGGCGGAGCGTGCGAGTTTGTCACGGAGAGCGAAGACATCAGGGAGGCCATCATACGCATAGTCGGCAAAATGCGTACGAATGTGGCCAGAAATGTGTGCGTGCGCTGGAATTACGAGACCACCTGGCAGTCGAAACTTCCAAAATATCTCTATGATGGTGAAACAATCCACTGCGTGGCGATTACACAGGCACAAACACCTGTGGCCGTTCCAGTCCTGCACTTTGAAACAGACAAGAGCCACGAAGCGGCTGCCGATTCTCTCGAACGCGTTGACTCAACGGATCTCTTTCGCCTTGGCAAATTAAGACAAATGCTGGAGACAGAGTCAAAGGCCGAGCAAAAAGCCATTGCTCTTGAAAATCAGCTGCTCTGCGAGCAGACATCGCTTTTCCTCCGCATTGAACGCGCTTTGGAAGACAAAGTCACTGAACTTGCAAGCGTTTGCCATGTTCCGCAGATGGTTGCGAGCGGGCATGGATGCCATACGCATGCACTGAGTCGTTCTGTTTTCTTCTGCAATGACGGCTATAGTGACGGCTGCCCTGCAGATACAGAAGACGTTCTTTTCGACTCGTATCCCTCACCCCCTGTTTCGGCAAAAAAGGCGCGCGCTAAAGCAAATAGGGGCAGTACACAAGGCGCAATGGCCAAACACCCACCAAAAGACAGTGCTTCTTCTTTTAATGCACTGAGAAAAAATTTAATAGATATTTGGTTGAAAAATCTTCCTCAAATGCAAGCAGTTACCGCATGCCTTAACGCATTACAAACAAAGAAAGTCTACGCTGATTTCTATAAAAAATTGCGTGAAATTTCTGTTGAAACAAAACTTTCTGAAGAGCAAATACTCTGCTTTCTTATGCTGCGTATACTGAATTCCGCAGACAATAATTGGGAGAGACACTCAGAAAGGCTTATTACTGCCTATCTTACATCTGTCAGCGAAGAACAAAGAGAGTGCGCGCAAGAAAAAGTGAACGCACTGCTCAAGGCAATAGAACGTTCGTAAGTACCCAAATCCCCCCTGCACTCTATCCGAAACGTCAGGCGTATACTGCGGTCAGAAAAAAAGTTGCCACTTGGACTTGAAAATCCGAGTTGCAAAAGTGTCAGTGTATTTCTGGCTGAAGTTATACTCTGGGCAGAAAAAAAGTTTTACTTTGTACGAGTATGCCTTAGCTCGCGTGTACATAGGCCAAAGATGAGACGCTGGAAAAAATAGGGCTGCAATCCTGTTGAGTCTCTTTGGCACTAAAAATGTCAATTTTTTCCTGACCGCAGTATATCTATCTGGAACATTTTTGAGACGAAGCGCTGCCCTACCCCTGCACTGCAGCAAACGTACCAGGGCAAGAGACAGGGCAGTGTTCGACAAATCTGTCAGTGGCGGAAGACATGGGGGCGCAGGGCACGGCCTGTACTTGGTGTCGAGCATACAAACAAAACGGTCACAGGAGAGGCCTGTGTTCGCATAGGACACGCCTCTCCCGCCTCACGCGACTAAAAACAATGGGCAGTACATCGTTTGCCTTCGATTTGGGCTTGAGTGTGTCCATGACTGTACAGCCAAAGCGCTCTACTCGGTCGCGCAAAGCCACGGCATGGGAAGAGTCATTGTGAGGCCAACTCCAAGGCTTGGGTATTACGCGATAAAAACGCCCTTCCGCTTTCGTCTCCATGTAATGCGCGAAAAAAAGTGACTTCTGTCAGACGTATACACCACTTTCCAAGTTTTTGATTTCCAGATCTGGCATGTATTTTGCATATAGACACCCTTCTAGATAAATATCCGAATTTTTCACCTTTTTTTCTCGACCTTTTCATGCACCTATGGAAGTATAGCTCAACACATCATTATAAGCTAGAAACCGCAGGAGCATGTCATGAAAAGTCTCTTCTCAAATCCCGTTTTGGTATTACTGACTACGTTGCTGTGTGCAATTTTCGCCGCAGAGACTGCTCCAACACGTCGGCAGTTGATACTCAGTTTCTTTTCTATATGCGCGTCGAACTGCTGCAAATCAGTTCGCTTTATGTATCTGCACTTTCTTTGTACTCTTACAAAGACAGGGTTGAGCAGTCTGTATGCGATGTTCAACGAAGCAAGAATTGACTTGTCTACATGGTCCTCAAATTTTTGCCAACTACTCGTCGATCTTATACCTGAAAGATGCTCAGCATTCCCCATTCTCTTTGCGGTAGATGACACGCTCATCGAAAAAATCGGCACCCATTTTGATGCGATAGCAAAACTTTATGATCATGCCTCGCACAATGGAACTAACTATCTAAACGGTCACTGTGTAGTAACACTTGTTTTGTTGATCCCTCTGCTTGATGATACTGGCTCCGTACAGTACGTACGAATACCTTTGCAGCACAAGCTTTGGGTACCTAAAAAAAACAAGGAAAAGGGCGCTGAGTCTGACACCGAATCCATCGTTCCTGGCATCCTTTACAGAAGCAAATACGCGATTCTTCGCGAACTTCTGGAAGAGGCCATCAGATCTCTCGGCCTAAATAGGAACTATATTCTTCTTGCAGATAGCTGGTATCCGAAGGGGGAGATCCTTGATTTTATTAAGGAAAATACGAATGTTGAGGCCGTTTTTAATGTGCCGATTAACACAGTCATGTACGATTGTGAGGTACCTCCATCTACAGGAAAGAGAGGGCGTCCACGTGAAATAGGTGACCGCCTATCCCTCAAAGCTGACTTCACTTTAGAAGATA
>JAFTDR010000163.1 GCA_017454105.1 Desulfovibrionaceae bacterium
TGTCCCCGACTGCATATTCTTTTTTGGCGACACCAAAGGAGAATACACTCGGCAAACCACACTCCCTCGGAGTGCTTGAACTCGAAAAACGGAAAAACCCTAAAATGCACAGGCGGAAATAATTCCGCGCAGCAGGCGCAAGAGGCTGCGCATTGGCCTTGAAGAAAAGAGTAGCCTCTGGAAGAGCCAAAGAGTGGGCAGTGTGGATGTGTCTCGCCTTATCTATACGTCAAGCATCTGTTCAGATTGTATTTTGTGTACGAGGCAGGCCTAGCGATCACAAGTACGCGGTGCAACGCATGGTAGCTAACGAAATCAGACGAGGCGTAGCCAGTAAACAGAAGGGCCACCCAAAAGGGCGGCCCTTTGCATTCTATGGAATCAGTCTCTTTTTCGTGTTACGTACAGCCCTCTACCTATCAGAGACAAAATAAGCAGGAATCACAGTGTCTTATACTGCGGTTAGAAAAAAAGTTGCAATATATGGTTGAAAATACAAGATTCAGTCCTGACACCCGCTCGCAAAGATGATAGTTTGTTTCTGGCTGGAGTATAGCTATCAAGCTTGTTATGACTGCGGTCAGAAAAAAACTTGCAACTATCCTGACGCATAGGGTGCGTGCTGACTTTCGCTCGCACATATGTCTTTTTGTTTTGGCTCGAGTAGAGCGACAAATGGTCCTATAGGATGGAAAAATCGCGTCTATGCGGCTTTCGTATTTGTCTCTCCATGTCAGCCTGGAAATTGGGATCTCTCGTACACCTCTGGAAAAAAGTGCTTGGTCTTTAGGGGTATTGCGTGAATGGGGGCAGTAAAGGAATTGGGCGCGTATCCTAAAGAGCGTACGACTTCTTTCCGTACTGGCTGATTTGGATGGTCGTCGGTTTGGGGACAAGGGATTGTGGCCTAAAAAGTGGCGTAGGCTATCGTTTGAGTCTTAGGTGCGGGCAAAGCGGTCGAAGAGGGCTTCGTGTGCTGTCACCATGCGTTCGAAGGAGAAGTGTTCGGTCACGTAGTTGCGGGCATTTTCTCCTATGCGGTCGCCTTCATCGGGGTGGGAGAGGAGACGGATGAGATTGTCAGCCAAGGCCACGCTGTCATGGGCGGGTGAAAGGAGACCAGTCAGTTCGTGGGTGATAAGGGCTGGTATGCCTCCGACTGCGGTTGCGCAGACAGGCAGACTGTTGCTCATGGCCTCGAGGAGGACGTTTGGCTGTCCTTCTCGGACAGAGGAGAGGGCGAGAAGGCGGGCTTGTGCATAGTGTGGCTGAACGTTGTCTGTTCCAGGAAAAAAATGGATGGGCAAATACGGATGCGCAGCGGCGTAGTCTTTTAAGTTTTTCTCTTCTGGACCATCGCCGACCACATGCAGGCGGGCGTCAGGTACGCGCTGAGCTACGAGTTCAAAGGCTTTAAAGAGGGTGATGTGATCCTTATCCTTTGCCAGGCGGGCGACACAAAGGAGTATTGGTTGTCGCATGCTTGGTGTATCTTTTGAGCGGAATGTTTCGGTATCAATGCCGTTCTGGATGACTGTCACGTGGGTGCGGGGAACGCCCCGCGCTTCAAGATCATCGCGCAGAGCCTCGGTATTTGTGACCATATGCGCGGTTAAGCGCCAGAGAAAGCGTTCATGCTGCCGCGTTGGGCCGCCGCCGCCACGGCAGGTGCCAAGGACAGGGATAGAGAGAGCCTTGCCCCAGAGACGGGCCCAGATATTGGGGATGGCCGTGCAGGGCACAATGAGATCCGGCTTTTCCTTAACAAGGGCAAAGGGCATTGTGGCAAAAAAGACTGGGGATATCTGTCGTCCTGAGGCCAGATAGCGGATTGGAAGACCGGCATCCAGAATATTCGCGTCCAGATCCGTGGGTCCTGTGCAGACGAGAAAGGCCGGGGCAAAGCGCGACCGGTCAAGGCGCAGGGCAAGCGACACAGTTTGCCTTTGCGTTCCGCCAAAACAGAGATCTTCCATACAGAAAAGAATACGCCGCATAGTGTTCCTCTTTGTTGCAGAATATGGTAGAGTCGGCGGCACAATGATTCTTCTTGGACTGAAGCAGCCTCTATGCTGTCGATTTGCTGTCGAGCGGAAAACCATTATGCGGTCGAGTAGAGGACGTACACCAAAGTCATAAGCGAAGCAAGAAGTCTTGTCGAAGGTGCGCAGCAGAGATTGTCTGTGACATCGGGGGAAAGACTCTTTTTGTCAGGCTGCCTATTTGGGCACATTCCGCAGCTATCCCGTAACTTAAGCCAAATGCAAAATGACATATTTGCGAACGGGAGTCAGTACTCAAGTCTGGTATTTTCAACTTTATGTGGCAACTTTTTTTCTGACCGCAGTACACGTGGGATCCCCTCACAGAAAAGCAGTGTGCGCGACAAATCAGCCAAGGCTCTTCAGGACAAATCTCCCACAAGGAGAACTCTCACAATCGCCCTTGTACGCCCAGTGCGGCACAAGCGCTCTATACAAAGCGGTAAATACCGCAGTGTTTTGTTTGCCTGATATGGATTTTTCCCCTTGCGTACAGTTCGGCAAATGTGTAGAGTAGAAACAGAGAGGTACACTATGGGCATACCTAAGGAAATTCTAGAAACACCACGACCTAAGAACACGATTGTTGTCGCGTATGGTAAAAATCGTGACCGCTATGCTGTGCGCGAACGCATAGGGTGCCACTACAAAAATGGACGCAGGCTTCCAATTACCGGAAAAACCGTAGGCCATATCATCGATGGAAAATATGTTCCAAAGAATTCAAATACTGCTCAATCTGAAACAAAGAATTATATAGATGTAAAAGATTGGGCAAATGTTATTCTTTGTGTTAATAGCACAGAGTTTTTGTTAAAGGATTTATTACATTTTTATAATGTAAATGATGCTATAAGGATGTATTGTTTGTCTATTTTAAGAGTGTGTTATCCGGGTGCGGAAGATGGTGAATTGAATGATTTGTATAGTGAATGTTTTTTGTCTGAACTCTATCCTAACATTGATATGTCAAAAAATGCTCTCTCTGTTTTTTTAAATAACCTCGGGAGGGCATATTCTAAAATCTGTAAGTTTATGCAGTTACGAGTTGACAGAGTTGAAAAAGATCACCATGTAATTGTGGCTGGATCTGTAAAAACAGACACCTCAGAATTGAATCCTTTCTCGGAATTCTCAAGAAAATATGAAGAGGATGACTCAAAAAAACTCTCTATTTTATATGCGTATGATCTTGAGCAAGAAGAGCCAATTTGCTGCCAATGTTTCCCTGAAGACGAGATAGATACGGCCGCATATGAAAATTTTATAATTCAAAATGCGATTAAAAAAGCCATATTTGTTGATGATGAGTGCTTTTTGCTCTCAACAGTACAACAAAATACTAAAAATAAAGAATTTTATTACGTTAATTGCATAGACTATAAAAATATCGACAAATACGATATAATAAATTTTACTGAACAATTGCCAGGGAATAAAAATATTTCGTGCAAAAAAATAAAAATTAAAAATAAATATTTATATGCATTTAAATATGATTCTGGATTGCAGAGTGAGGGTTTAAGATGGTTAAGTAGGGATAACTACAATGAAGATAAGGGCAAACAATCGTTCGGAATAGAAGTTTTTGAATCAAACCTTGACACAGATATATCTATTATATATAATATTTTAAATACACAATGTGCAATGGAAGTGTTAATGAGGTATTATAATCAAACACCTGACTTCAATACAAGAAAGACTCATGATTATTATTCTGTAATTGGAAGTGAGTTTTGTAATTTTTTATCAACTATTATAACCTATAAGCTCTTATCTCTCTTTAAATCCACCAAGCTCCTTAGGTCTTGCACGTATAATGAAATAATGAAAATACTTCAAAGGTCTAAAAAAGTCAAGATTGATAAGCAGGGATGGAAGCCAATAAAACTAGCTCCTTCCCAAGAAAAAATTCTAGAGAAACTCAACCTCCTCTCGCAATTTATGCAATACACTCTGACATCCTGATCTGCACATCACAGATTGTGTAGTATGATCGTAAATTCCCGCCTAGCGAGTTAGCTGCATGGAGGAGCGCAGTTCATCTGCTCTCCCAACTCAAAAAGAGCCTTTGTAGCTAAACGGACCTGTTTGAGCCAAAAGGGTTTCTGCAGGTAGAAAACCCGTGGTCCGTTAGGCTTTTCATGCCGGGAAATTGGGATGATTCTACTGGTTGATTGCAAGAGACAGGAAGCCAGTGCGGGGTACTCATTGCAGCCAACTTCTCGAATTGTAATATAATGTACCACTCGTTGGGACGCTTGGTAGCTTGTTTCAACTCCTTTGGTCTGAGTGGCTGCAGGAATTGCACATCTTTATGTTACGTTTAGAATACACGTCACGATTTGCTTGCAATAAAGTTCAAGGCCGCTTACGGGGGACTTTTCAGCCCCCAAGCGGCAGACTCGTACTGGCTCACTCAAGTTTCGTGTGTATCTTGTACGCAGAACTATGCTGTACTTTCTTTGTATACACGAACTGAGAGAAGCCAGTACTCGCTTTGTGGTGTTTGGTATCCGCTCACGGGTCAACGGTGCTACGCAGCGTTTACAGTTCTTCGAATCGTATCAGAACCGACAAAATCCGCATTCTACCATTAGAGATACCAGAAAAGCTTTCATAAATCGCGCATTCCACCGTACACCAGTGAGCGGATACGGTGTTTGTCAA
>JAFTDR010000164.1 GCA_017454105.1 Desulfovibrionaceae bacterium
ACAACAGTGTCAAGATACTTTTTTACAGTTCCTAACACTACTGCGCATTCCTGTCTGGTCGATGCCAGTTCTTTGAGAGCATAGCCTTGGCGTCGTGAATCGGGTACTCAATGGCCAATTGAGTGCAAGAGCGACGCTCCCTGATGTTGAGTACGCAGGAGTTGAGCGCAGGCCTGCATGGGATAAGAAACAGGCGGCTGGGACATTTTGAACGGTTATATTGCGGTCAGAAAAAGTCGCCACTCTCGAGTGCTGACTCTCGCTCGCAAATATGTCAGTTTGCTTCTCGCTGGAGTATACTTCCCCGTTTGGGCTGTGATGCTGGCACACAAAAGTCAGCACCTCGTAAGACGCCCCACTGCTTGTCTTTTAGAGCAGGGAAGTCTTGCGCTAAAATTGTTGATAGGCTGCGGGTAGTCAACTTCATAGGTTCATAGGGTGCATCAAGGTCCGGCTCACTGCGGCTGCAAGCTGAGAGAAAAAGCGGCGCTTTGTTTAGCAACGATGGATGGTTGAAGCGCAAATAGTCTATGTAGTGTGGGGGCGGCCAGTTCTGGGCCGCCTCTTGCTCAGCTCTGTCGAGGTTTATCGCGCTGCTGACAGGAAGGCTACTGAGGATTTAAAATTAAGTTTTATACATTGAAAATAAAAAAACATCCCTCGCAGGTCAACATTATGGCGCGGCGATCTTGACTCCTAAAGCTGGTGCGTGGCTGCAAACGGCATATTTTAGTGCGATACTCAGATACCATGAAATAACTTGCCCTGCCTATCTTGATTATCATCGCTATGTAAAAAAATATTGTTTGTTTGGTAATTTTTAATTAAGTCTAATAGTATCCGCTCACAGATCAACTGAACTATGCAGGCTTTATAGCCCAGCTATACCCTTGCCGACAAAATTCGCATTCTGCAATGGGTGAGATACGACGAGGTAGGATGTAAGCCACATTCCGCTATACCCCCGTGAGCGGATACCACAGGCATAATCATTTAAGCCTTATCGTCTTTGAAGTAGATATTATAAAAAGTATATAATTTAATGACTTTATTGGTATTTATTTAACTAACTAAAGAGTGTTAGTGTGTGAAACAAATTCTTAGCAGAAGATTTAACTTAAATCCCCTCTCAGGGTGTTAGCTACATGTAGGAGTTCAGCAGTCCTTTCGATCTTCCAACTATAAAAGAGCCCTTGCAGATAAACAGATTCGTTTAGCCACAAATGGTCCTGCAGGATGGAAAACTCGTGTCTATTAGGATTTTTGTCTGTAGCTACAGTTTAGTCTTGGAAATTGAGTTAATCTTTATTTCCATATTTGATTAGTATACTAATGATTTAAATATTGATAATTTTAGTACTGGATCAAAGATAGAATAATATCTCTTCAGTTTTATTGATAGCCTATCTGTAATAGTTGGAGATAATATTGATAAAAATATTTTTTATTTTATTTTTACCAAATTTAAATTATTATAATCTAATCTCAGATTAAGACACAGACAATAGTGGATGTTTACGTTTTGGTTGTCTTATCCAAAAAATGGAATGATTTTTTATGAAGTATTATATGTATTTGGATTTTTTGGAATTATATTTATCAGTGAACAAATAATAAAGGATGAGGGGAGGAATTATTTGATAATGTAGTAAATAAAAATATTTATATATTTATCTGTGTTATATGTAGGATTTAATTGTTGTGAAATCTATTTTTTGCTTACTGTGTATCTGATATTATATACTTTAAATGTAAAGAGGTTTTTGTGGAAAAATTATACGTTGTCATGGTAGGCCTTCCTGCTCGGGGTAAATCAACGCTCGCCAGGAGGATTTGTCATGGGCTAAAAGACGAAGGTTTTTTCGCTAAAATTTTTAATAATGGCGAGCTTCGTCGTTCTATCTATGGCTCTCATTCAACTCAGGCTGATTTTTACAATCCTACTGACGCGCAGCATAAAAAAGAAAGGGAGCAGATTGCTCTTCGAAACATGGGCAGGGCGAAGGCCTGGCTCGCAGATGAGGGATGCGTAGCTGTTCTGGACGCCACGAATGCGAGTCGCGAGCGTCGGAATATGATAGAGGAAGCTCTGACTGACCATCCTATACTTTTTGTTGAGTGCGTCAATGAAGATACAATGCTGCAAAATATCTGCATAAAGCGGAAAACTTCTCTCCCTGAATTTGCCGACTACACAACCGAGGAAGCTTTAGAAAGTTTTATGCAGCGCATATACTATTATGAATCTATTTACGAGCCGTTGAGTAATGAGAAATATTGGCTCAGAGTTGATTCAACGGCTAACCGGATTCTCGAAGAGCACGCGCTTGAAGGCAGTCCTTATTACAATGCTATACGGCAGATTCTTGTTGAGGTTCCGGCTCCTCATCTCTTTTTAGCGAGGCATGGCCAAACTGAGTTCAATGTGGAGGGACGCATCGGAGGGGATCCTCTGCTCACAGCAAAGGGTCGCACGCAAGCAGAAGCTTTAGCCGCGCATTTCGCTCACACACAAGTTGACTGGGTTTTCACCTCAACTCGTCGTCGCTCACATCAGACTGCTGAGCCAGTTTTGAGAAATAGGCCTAATGTTCACACCCTGGCTATGACCGAATTTGATGAATTGTGGGCCGGTGACTGCGAAGGTATGCGCTACGAGGAAATCCGTGAAAAACTGCCTGCAGTGACTGCCGGACGTAATGCCAACAAGTTTTCTTACGCCTATCCAAACGGCGAGAGCTATGCTATGCTCAACGAGCGCGTAAAAAAAGGTCTGCGCCGCGCACTCTTTTTGGCTGGTGACAGTACCATTCTTATTATAGGGCATCAGGCAATTAACAGGGTTATATTGTCTCTCTTTCTTAATTGTCGAGAAGTTGATATTCCGTACATATATATTCCACAAAATGAATATTATTCGATAAGTGTTACACCACGTAAGAAGATTTTCGAAAGAATACCGTATTGATTGAATTATCAGCTCACGGGTGTACGGTGAAATGTTTACTGCTGTTGACTTTCCACTTTTTTCTTTTTTTGCGTCATAATGTTGTCTTTGTCAGTACTACGATTTGGAGCGTTTGGAGTACGCTAAGTACACCGACCCGTGAACGGATACACTCGGCGTCACAATGATTCTTCCCGCGACACAGGAAGCCCTGCGTGTGCCTACCAGTTGAGCCCGCTAGCCTTAGTTTGCCCAGGGAAAATCATTATGCAGCTGGATATACCTGGTAGCATATTTGTATACTCGCGACGGTACATACTTCCTTCTCAAGCTCGGGGGAAGTGCAAGGCTCTGCGGATGACTAGAACTAAAGCGGATGATCTTTTCCGTCGCGAGTATACCAACGTGTGAGTCCCACGCCCTTCATTCATCGAAATCGACAACTGACGAACCGTAGTACAACATCATGGGACAGGTAATAATCATCTTAAATTCCCGCCCTGTGAGTTAGCTACACGGAAGAGAGCGCAGTCCTTCTGATCTCCCAACTCAAAAAGAGCGTGTGTAGCTAAACAGGTCCGCTTAGCTACAAATGGTCTTGTAGGATGAAAAACCCGTGTCCGTTAGGCTTTTTGTCGCTGTAGCTATATTTCATGCGGGAAATTGAGATCATTTAAATATTTCCGCGTGTACGGATTACAATACTATCGTTCAGCAGTTGACGCTGAACTTCTCGTGACGCGGACCTTCATCTGCCTCTGTAGTCAGTGACTGCAAAAAGGAAGCAAGAATGCCATGAGCAACTTAAAAAGCCTGGTTCTTTGGGGCTCCCGAGCTTGACCGATATAATAGTAATCCGTACGCGCGGAAGATTTTTTGAAGAGCCGTATGCTGTAATAGGGCACAGTTTCGTGGGGATGTCTTAGGTGGACATCTCCCGACAATGGAGTTAAAAATACCAGACTTGAGTGCTGACTCCTGTCCGCAAAAATGTTTGCTTCTGCCTTGAGTAGAGGAATACAGCATGTACTTAGATCAACCTTTGATATACTCACGACGCCGAAGATCTTCTTCTTACCCTTTTAGTTGGTAGACGTATTGCGTATCGCAAATACAATGGAAGAAAAACATTTCATACGTCTCGAGTATACTTAGGAATTGTAAAAAGGTATCCTGACGCTTTTGTCGAAACTGAAAGAATGTTTCGATAGTAGAAATGAACGTTGTTATTAAAAAAAACATCTGTGACAGCTCTCAAAATCCTTGTGAACTAAAAAAACATATCCTGGCATTTTTTAAGAGTCTGGAACGCTTTTCAACAACGAGAGCAAGCGACATTTTTAATAAACATTGCCAGCATAGACTCCTTCAAAGGCTTGGCTTGCGCGAAGTTTGGGCAGATGCGCAACGTCGACCTCTCGAGGGAAATGCTCAACTTACGATTTTACAGGTTCTTATGTTTTCGAAGCATCTGGTAGTCACGCAGAAGAGTATGAAGGAAGAAATACCATGGCACGCGCAATCGCAATAGGCAGACAGAGCTTCGTATCTTTGCGTGAAAATAAATGTTTTTATGTCGACAAAACGAAATTCATTAAAAATTGGTGGAATAGTCAAATTGATGTAACACTCATCACCAGCCGCGCCGTTTTGGTAAGACTCTCATGCTTGACACCGTCAACACCTTCTTTTCCCCTCAATTTGCTGGACAGTCGAATCTCTTTGAAGGGCTTGCGATCTGGAAGGATGAACAATTCCGCAATCTTCAGGGCACCATTCCAGTCATTTTCTTGTCGTTTGCCAGTATCAAAAGCGATAATTATGCGGAATGCATTGAGAAATGTAAAGAACTCTTCGTCTCTATCTATGACGAATTCCGCCCTTTATTGGAAGAAAGCAAGCTTTCGGCTACTGAAAAAGAACAGGTTGCCTCGGTGCGTCAATCAATGGCCGAATTTGTCGCGCAATCTTCCATCCACCATCTGACCAAGTATCTCTTTCGGCAACGTAGCGTTAAGCCCATTGTTTTGCTTGACGAATACGACACTCCCTTCCATGAGGCCTGGCTGCATGGCTACTGGGATAAGTTTGTTGCTTTTCTGGGCGGCTTCTTCAATTCAACCTTCAAGACAAACACCTATTTGGGACGGGGACTGCTCACGGGAATCACAAGAGTAAGCAAGGAATCGATTTTTTCCGACATGAACAACCTGGAAGTTGTGGGGATAACAAACGATCCCTACGCCGACTGTTTTGGTTTTACCGAGCAGGAAGTCTTCACAGCCATGGATGAGTATGGGCTCACTGACAAAAAGGAAGTCAAACGCTGGTATGATGGCTTCATCTTTGGTTCAACAAAAGAGATGTATAATCCTTGGTCCATTACCGTGTACTTGAAATATAAAAAAAGCTGATTCCTATTGGGCGCAAACCAGATCCAACGCGTTGGTTGGTGAACTGATCCGTCATGGAGGATGGAATATTGCCTCGAACAATATCTTTGTGTACGGCTTTGCCTTTGAGGGCAAGAAGGTGTTGATTTGCGGTGGAGCCTATTCGTCCATCAATTGGGAGAACATTGCGAACAAGAGGCCTGATTCTTTTGATGGACTCGCAGAAAAAATAATTCTCCTTTTGAACACATTCTTTGGTCTATTTATGCAGAGTTAAAGCGTATTGTTTAGAAAATTTTTTCGCGTGTACGGATGACAATACTATCGTCCAAGACCTGCGAGTTGCAGCTGAAATTCTCGCAATACCGAACATCATGGCGCATACTCACGACGCTAAAGATGTTCTTCTCCTCTTGGGTCGTTGAGGTATGTGGTAGCTCAAAATGCAGTGAGATGGAAGATTTCATCCGTCACGAGTATATGTCGGTCAGTGCGAAAAGGAAGCAAGGATGCCCCGACAACTGTATAACAACTGAAATGCCTGATTCTTTGTGGTTCAAGAGCTTGAGCCCCTGCTCTGCGCCCATCGAACGCTTTTTTCTACCTTGCGAGCTTCGGCAAGGGAAAGCTCTTGAAGCTCACGCGCCCTCCGCCGATCTCCCGAAGGTCAAAAGGCTCTTGTTCTTCGAACGAAGGGCTTTTGCTGGCTCCCTTGGATGCGGATTACGTTAAGCAGATCGCACGAAGACGCGCCAAGGTCCGTAGTGTACGCCGCGCGCGGCGGGCAAATCCGCGCAAACGTGAGGATTCCGAAAACCTTGCAGCGCGAGAGCGTACGCTTTCCTTCTGGCTGTACCTCACGGGGGCAGCAAGACATGTGCGTTTGTGCTGTCCATAAGCTGTGAGAGAGCGCCAAGGGGCTTTTGGCTAGTGCAGATTTATACTCGCGACGGAAAAGATCTTCCTCTTTTGCTCTCGTCAACAGATGTTGGGAATGAAGATTTCTCCCGTCGCGAGTATACTCAAGTTCGTGTGTATTTTTTACGCAGAACTCCGCTGTTCGACCGTATACACGAACTGAGAAAAGTCGGTACTAGTTCAGCAGATGAAAAAAAAAAGCTTGTCTCGATTACGTCATAGGGCTTTTATGCATCGTCGACTTTCAGTGCCGCAAGGAAGGCCTCCTGGGGCAATTCGACATTTCCCATCATCTTCATCCTTTTTTTGCCTTCCTTCTGCTTTTCAAGAAGTTTTCTTTTTCGCGTTATATCTCCGCCGTAGCATTTTGCTGTGACATCTTTTCTGAAGGCTGAAACTGTTTCTCGCGCAATTATTTTTTGCCCTATGGCTGCCTGAATGGCAACTTGAAAGAGCTGTCTTGGAATTGTGCGTTTTAGCTTGAGAGCGAGGGCGCGGCCATAGGGATAGGCTCTGTCGCTGTGAACAATGACAGAGAGCGCGTCAACTGGCTCTCCGTTGAGCAGAATGTCGAGCCGGACAAGTTTTGATTCCCTGTAGTCGATAGGTTGATAGTCCATCGAGGCATAGCCTCTTGAGACTGATTTCAATCTGTCGAAATAGTCATAAACAATTTCAGCGAAAGGCATCTCATAGGTGAGTACAACACGCTTTGCTGAGAGATAGTTGAGATTTTTTTGTACCCCCCGTTTCTCCTCACAGAGTTTCATGACATTGCCCACATTTTCATTGGGAACGTGAATATCGACCCGGGCATATGGTTCGGCCATGGTCTTGATTTTTTGCGGTTCTGGGAGATGGCTTGGATTGTCAATGAGCAGTGTTTCCCCCTGTACTGTTTCAACTTTGTACACAACAGAGGGCGCGGTCGCTATGAGAGAGATGGAAAATTCTCTTTCCAGGCGTTCTTGGGCTATTTCCATATGGAGGAGGCCTAAGAAACCGCAGCGGAAACCAAATCCGAGAGCCTGCGATGTTTCAGGCTCAAAGGTGAAGGCGGCATCGTTGAGCTGGAGCTTTTCAAGAGCCATCTTCAGGTTTTCATAGGCGTCTGACTCTGACGGATACAGGCCGCAGAACACCATGGGGCGTGCTTCTTTGAAGCCTGGGACC
>JAFTDR010000165.1 GCA_017454105.1 Desulfovibrionaceae bacterium
AATAACGTTCAATTCTGTTGTCGAAACTGCCTGGCAGTTTCGACAACCATGTCAAGATACTTTTTTACAGTTCCTAACGGTAAGCGCTCTAAGTGGTGGCCTTGACTTCCCAAAAAAACACGATATTTGCGGATATCGTGGCTTTCTTTTTTGAGGTTCAGAAAAAAAAAGCCCCCCGATTTCGACCAGGGATACAGTTCAGGGAGGGGGGGAATCGGGGGGAGGCAGTCCTTCCACTTCGATGTGAAAAAGCGTTTTAGGTGGGGGCTGTCCAATCCTGATTCAGTGGGGTATCATAAGTCAGAAGCCCAGGCCTCGAGTGCGAGAGACCCTAGGAAGGCACGGAGTCTGACGGTCTACAGCACGTGCGGTCTGAACAAGATGTCGTATTACGACGTACTTGTGGACGCACTCTCAAGCCAGGCACTGAAGGTCTTCCTCAACCTGGACCAGCTCCGTACGATTTGTGATGAAGTGGCGGCAGAAGCCAAGAAGCGCGTCGCTTACGCTTCAGGCACATAAGAGAAGTCAAGGAGGGAGCATTGCTCCCTCTTTCTTTATCACACAGCGGCCTGAGGCAGAGACCAGGACACGAGATGGTAATTCCGTCAAAGACCAGACCACCACGAAACGCATGGGAAAACGACGGGAAAAACCGGGGATTTGGCTTCCGTCCATCAAAAATGCACGCAATGTCATAGCCGCCCGTGAGCGGATACGAAAATTTTCTATCTGCGGCGCTTGTGGGTTAAAAAATAGCCGGCGACACCAGTGCAGAGGGAGAAGCAAATAACAAAAACAATGCCCATGGTAAAGGTCATTTTGTGCGCTCCATATTTTTAGGGTTAGCGCAATGAGGAAACAGACTATGCTGCCAATAATGCCGCCAAAGATGTGATCTCGTTGAAAGAGCCCGACAATCAAACAACCTAAGCTTGCCTTTTTATTCCAGTTGGCAAGAAAATCGTTCAAAGCGAGACGTTGTTTATTGTTCATTTCCTTCTGTGAGGGCAACAAAAAAAGCCCCATGTTTGCACTGTGGCTATGTCTCACAGGATGGAGGTTGCGACTGCGTACGTGGAGATGACGCAAACGCTTTCAGGCCTATTTGAGCCCCAATGAGTTGCCAAGAACCAAAAGAAGCATACAAAGCGGCCCACAATTCCAAGACAAAAGCATATTGGCATACACTCTTAGACAGCTTTTGGTTAGCGCACCCATTCTGCGATGCGCCTGCGCATGCCTGCTCTGTCCAGGGTCTCAAAGGCAAAGCCTTTGCGGACAAGCGCTATAGGCAGGAAGGAATCATATTTTTCAAAGAGTGGGTTCTCAGTTGGGGAGAGCAGGCTCATAGGGGGAAAATCGACAGAGGCTTCCCTGTGCAGGCTTTTAAGAAAGGTTGTGGGATCGGATTCCATGCGAAAGAGGATACAATAGGGACGGGAGACCTCAAAGGCCGAGAGGCCCATTTTTTTTGCGCAGATTTTTTTGAGGAAACGCTCAAGGGCTAAAAAGGCGTAGGTGCCAAGCCAGGGGAAGAGGCAGTATCTGTCCTCGCCAAGTGAGACGAGGGGCGTATTGCGTAGGCCAGTTGCACAGGCTATATCCCGCGCTTCTTTGAGCCGTTCGCGGGCCTGGGGCATAAGGTAGGGATAGTCTGTGTCCTCCTCTAGGACTGTGCGCATGCGCTCAAGAATGCGGGTGTGGATGTCTCCTGGGCAGAGGCCAAAGTAGGGAGAGACATTGCCTGGAACAAGCGAGCAGTGGATGAGATGTCGCTTGTAGTCAATGTCTTCCACAAGCCAGACATGGCCTGCGATTGCGATTTTGTCCCCAACAGGCGGGGGATTCACAATGGTGCCAAGTTCCTGGTGGGCATCACGCACCGTGTATTCCTCGTTTTCTTTGAAGACTGCGTAGAATTTGTAGGAGCTTGTCTGTATTTCGCCCTTGGGCCCAAGAATAAGCCCTCCCCGGTCGGTCCTTGTCAGAATCTCAGTTTCAAGCATGTGGCGGAGAAGGGTGCGGAAGTCATCTTGGCTTACGCTTTGAAACGAGGCGAGTGTCAGGATGCGGCCTGCAAGCATTGGTGGCGAGAGTTCCCCCTCAGACGTGATGGTACTCAGTGTCTGATGGTAGAGGAGACTGTAGGGAACTTTGTTGAGCCTGGGTGGCTCAACCCATCGCTCTTCTCTGTAGAGCTGAATGAGCGCCACAGACTGCATAAGTTTCCATGGCAAAACTTCTGGGAGCGTTGCCTCTGCACTCCACGGCTTCTCGCGGATGACAAAGCACATTTCAGGCGGATTTCCCCGCCGTCCTGTGCGGCCTAAGCGCTGCAGAAATGAAGCAACAGAAAAGGGCGCATCGAGCTGGAAGACGCGCTCAAGCCGACCTATGTCAATGCCAAGCTCAAGGGTTGAGGTTGTGACTGTTGAGCGGGTCTCTTTGGGATTGCGCATGGCCTCTTCCGCCATCTCACGGTAGGAGGTTGAGAGATTGCCGTGGTGGATTAAGAAACGATCCGCTTCTTTTCGCTCTTCGCAGATCTGCCGCAATCGTGTTGTGACAACTTCGCATTCCTCGCGTGAATTGACAAAGACAAGACATTTTTTTCCGGCCGTGTGCGTAAAGACAAAGTGTAGCCCAGGATCGTCAAAGGCCGGTATGCTTGTGGCGCCTGGTTTTGTCGGGGGCTCGTCAATGAGCGGGAAATTTTCGACTGAGAGGCGCCAGGAGGCTGTTGCGCTTTGAATATTTCTGATTGCCGTTGTGTGGCCTGAGCCGCGCGCAAGATAGTCGCCTGTGGCTGTTGGGTCACCTATTGTTGCCGAAAGACCGACTCGCCGCGGTTTGACTTTTGCGATGCGCGAGAGGCGCTCAAGACAGCAGAGGGTTTGGCCACCGCGCTCGCCACGCAGAAGGGAATGGACTTCGTCGATGACAATGAAGCGGAGATCGCAAAAGAGCTTTGGGATGAGCGAAAACCTGCGCATGAGCATGGCTTCGAGAGATTCCGGAGTAATTTGCAGTATGCCGCGCGGGTATTTTAAAAGCTTGTCCTTGCGGTATTGTCCAACATCCCCGTGCCAGCGTGAGACAGGAATGCCTGCGTCTAAGCAGAGATCGTCAAGTCTATGGAACTGATCGTTAATCAGTGCTTTGAGCGGGCCAATATAGAGTGCCCCGATGGATTGCGGGGGATCTTCGCTAAGAAGGGTTAGGATCGGGAAGAAGGCTGCTTCTGTTTTTCCTGAAGCAGTACTTGCAGCGAGGAGGAGATTTTGATCTGTTGTGAAAATGACTTCCGCAGCGGCAATCTGAACCGGGCGCAGACTGGACCAGTTGTTTAAGTAGATGAAATCCTGAATAAAGGGGGCAAAGCGACTAAAGACATCCATGACCAGACTTATATATCAAATTCCGCAAAGGGTTCGGCGCTTTCATCGAGATCAATTGGCTTTGCGTGCGTGAAGTTTTCTGAGGAGAGGATGTCTGCGGCCGAGATCTTTGGGTTTTGATGGGCGATATTTAAGAGTTCAATGAAATCGCGGATGATTTCGCGCGGGGTGATATGGGCGTCTGCTCCCACGCGCGCGCTTTCAATTTGGATAAAGCTTGCCAGATCGTCTTCTGTCATGACTTGCGTATAGTCAAAGAGATTGGCGTGAATGCCTGCAAGCTTCTCAACCAAGATGAGCATTTCCTCGCGGCTTAAGGGTTCTAAGCGGATAATCGGGGCTAAGATATCGTGAATGCCTGTCTTGCCAAAACGCCCTTCCTCAAGACGCGAGCGCAGTGCCTCGTAGCTAAAGACTCCGCGCCGTCTGTCCTCCACACACTGTGGGGTTGCGCCCATAAGAATGCCCAGATGCTGGGCTTTTCCCTGGAGGGTATCGTTGTACATGGCGAGGATCTTCTCGTAATTGTACTGGCGGGTGATCGCATGAGGTATTTTCCAGATGTTCACAAGTTCATCCATAAGGATGAGCATCCCCGCATAGCCGGCCCGCTTAAGAAAAAGAGCTAAGAGTTTTATGCAGTCGTACCAGTTATCGTCGTTTATAATGAGGGTTACGCCCAGTGTGGATTTTGCTTCCGCCTTGCTTGTGTATTCTCCCCTAAACCAGCGCAGCACATTGCGCTTTGTGTCCTCGTCTCCCTGCATGCTTGAGCGGTAGTATTGGGAGAGGAGCTTGGCAAATTCAAAACCGTGGACCATGTCGCAGAGTTCGTTCACAACTGTTGCAATGCGTTGGGAGACGCTCTCTGAAAAACGGGCGTCCTCGCTTTGTATGCCTTGGGCTACAATTTCGCTTTGCACTGAACTAATCCAGCGGTCAAGGATGAGAGCAAGCGCTCCACCTTCTGGTCGCGTTTTTGTTGCGAGGTTGCGCACAAGCTCCCTGTAGGTTGCAAGTCCCTGTCCCTTATTGCCCCAAAGCCTGCGTTCAGGGGAGAGATCCGCGTCGGCCACAACAAAGTTTCTGTCCATGGCATAGTTGCGGATTGTCTGGATAAGAAAGCTTTTGCCACTCCCGTAGGCGCCGACAATAAAGCGGAAGGCTGCGCCGCCTTCGCCGATAATTGCAATGTCGTGCAAAAGCGCTTCAATTTCGACAGTGCGGCCGACAGTGATATAGGGCAGGCCAATTCTTGGAACCACTCCGCCTTTGAGTGCATTGATGAGCACAGAGGCAATGCGTTTTGGTATCATAGGCCGAGCAGATCCTTTACCTGCTCTTTGTAATCGTCGAGCAGAAGTGGCTGATTGTTTTCAAAGACAATGACTGTGTCGCTAAACTGGTCGAAGAGTTTTTCATTGACCGCATCCGCAAGGAGTTCTGGAAAAGGCTCATGTGCAGCTTGTTTGTTAAGCAGTGAGGCGACAAAGCCGCGCTCTTTTTCTGTGAGGCCAAGCGTGTTTTCTGGCATGGGCTCTTTTTTTATCACAAGCTCCGCTTCTCTCGCCTCTTCCTTTTCTTCCTCTGTCAGCAGGGAATTTTGCGTCCTTTGCGCTTCAATTCGGATTGTTTCAAGTTTTGAGCGATCGATGACAATGCTTGCTGCGCGCTTTTTCTTTTTTTCGCAAAGAAGCGTGGCTATTTCACGGTTCAGTGTGTCTGACCAGTCTTGTGGGATGGCGGCCTCTTTAATGGCGCGCTTGTAGCGTAAGGCTTTGCGCAGTCTGCTCTCGGCAGTTTTAAGAAGGTTGGATATGCGGGTATCCTTTGATGGGGGATACCATTGGCCGAAATACCATGAACCGTCAGCGCACACATACATATCGCCGTTTGGCAGAATAACCCGCGAGTTTTTCGGTGTATGCCTGGGTGAAAACTGAGCGCCCTTAAAGAGTACATAGGGGGTTAGGAAATACGTGCCTGTGACAGGGTCTTCTTTGGGATTTAATCTGTGTCTATTCCAGATATCGGCGAAGACGCGGGAGATGAGTGTGCGCAAAGCCTCCCCCTCCTGCGCATAGAAGGCGGATTTCTCAATCTTGTAGGCAGCAATGTCTGTCAGAAAGGGGAAGATCTCAGGAGAGTTTGGATCAAGGACTGTTTCCGCGCTAAGAAATGCGGCACTATCTGGCTCATTCTTGGGATAGAAGGGGGCAAGAAGGGCTGGGTCAAGAGCGTAGAAGAGGACAAAGTCGCGGATCCAGTGGTTTAGAAATTGTACGATGCTCTTGTGAATGAGCGAGAAGTGTTCCCTAAAATCCATGAGCTTTCGGTAGCCCTCGGTAGGATTGGGCACACCGATGAGATTTATGAGTTCAAAACAGTAGAGAAAGGCAAAAGGCAGGGGGGCTTTCTCTACCCTGCCTCTGCGAACTTTTGCCCGCCACGTGAAGTAGCCACGGAGCTGGTCTTGTGTGAGATCTGTGTAGTTTGGTTTCAATTTAAAAAATGTGTCCGTATAGGGGGCATTGTCTTCTTTCTGTACAAAACGATGCGCCAGTTTGCAGAATTCTTGAGGGTCAGAGGAATCCAGGCTCATCTCCCCCGATAGTTTCATAAACAGCCTGGATACCCTCTCCGGTGATGGCTCAGGGATTGCTCTTTCTTGGTATGTGTCCTGCGCTCTGTTTTGCATCATAGGGGTACCTTACGCGCGCGTATGCACTTCCTTTGTGTCAGATAGAAAATCGCATACATAGCACTCTATAATGTATTGGCAATTCTACAAAGATACGAAAAATTTGCAAGAAAAACAAATCACTGGCAACTTTGCAAGAGATGCTGCAGCCAAAACAAGCACACTTTTCTTTGTGCGACCCTCGTCCATGCAGGATGTTTTCTCCTTTAAGATCTTCTTTTGCGAGCGTACTGGGCCCCTCTTTTGGGCATGCACCTGGCTCATGGGTTTTGGTGGAAAATAAGTTGCGTCTTCTCTCAGTCCATGCTGAAAAAATATGGTGGGCCCCCTACGCTGCTTGGACAGGAGAGCGTATACGATACACACGTACTTTGCGAATACAGTATTAGTATGCGGTCGTTAACTTGCGCAATGATTCTTCCCATGCCGAGCAAGTATGGGTGAGCTTCTTTGGCTGTTCTTAGAAAATCAGTAGGCGACTGGGTAGATCTTTTTTGCTGCTGCTTCTTTACGTTCATGTGTACAAGAGACACGTTTTGCGAGACCAGACCCGAGCTATGGGGAGAAAATTGTAACAACGCTACGTTGTGGGGTATTTCCGCGAGGGGAAAATAGTACGCACGCTTGAATGACAAACAAACTGACTTTTTTGCGAACGGAAGTCCGCACTTGAGTCTGGTATTGTCAACTCCAAGTGGCAACTTTTTTTCCGACCTAAGTAGAGAGATAAGGTAGGCGAATATCTGGCTCTGCGTGTTTCTTTGACTCAACTCTTCAAGCAGTACGAAAGGCGGATTTTTTCACATGAAACATTGTCGTATGCGCGGCGTACCAAGAGTATCGGGGGGCAAGAGTATCGCGGGGAGCGCGCTTTGCGGGGGGGTATGTACTTGGTGTCGCAACGATATTTCATTTAATACGAAGTGAGCCCTGTCTGCCAAGCACTTTGGCGAACGCTGCAAAACGAGTATGCGGCCGGAGCTTTGTACATCGCACAAAGAGCGCATTGTTTCATTCAAAAGAGATAGGGAATGCGCATTCGACCTATACCCGCAAGCCTTGACCGTCAGTGAGTCATCCAAGACTTGTCTTCCATGGGGTGGATCCGAGAGGTCTCTGATTGCAAAACCAAGGCGTCTTTCTGGACTGTGTGCGCAGTATAGCCGTACTTTGGGGTTGTGAGCGTATCAATCTTTAGAGTTTCCCAGAAAAAAATGGCTATCTCTTGTTTTTTTGACAGAAATCATGTAGGGCTGGTATTGACTCTCCCAGTCTGCTGCGGATTTCTCGTTTTGAACGTATGTTTCCGCGCGTACGGTACGGCCTAACTTTCTTTTGTCATTTCCGCTTTTTGCGGGGCGTGCGCTACCATAGGGATCGTTTGGCAGCGATGGCGCGCGAGAGGTGGGAATCTCTCTTTTTGCAAGGAGTTTGAGCGGATGCGTTTTTCTATCATGTTTAAAAGCACGGCAGTGCTTATATTCTGCATTCTCGTAGGGGCACTCGTTATCTTTCTGACATCCCAGTACTTTGTCTCAAACGGCTTTGATCGCTCGTTTCACCAAGAACTGCAGACAATGCGCCATATAGTGGATGACACATACGCAAATCAGAAAAAAATGCTCTCGCATCAGGCTAAGATGCTTTCGCATATGGTGACACTGGCGCAGGCCTACCGTTCAGGCGAGGCTTCGGCATTTAAGCGTTTTGCCGAACAAAAATTGCGTGAGTGCCAAGTCGATTTCCTGATACTTTTCGACAACAAGGGCACTGTGCTTGCCCGCGGGCATTCCCATGATAAGGGCGACAGTTTTGCCAATGTCGATATTGTGCGCGTCGCCCTGGGTGGGAGCGCCTTTTCGGAGGCCCTCAATCTAAAAAAAGGCGGTCTGTCTGTCGGTGCGGCCGCTCCTGTCTTTGTTGATGGCAGCCAGGTCGGCGTTGTTTTGCTGGGCAATTTGTTTAGTACCCACGCCCTAGTTGACGAAATCAAGAAAGTGACCGGCCTTGAAATGACCATTTTCAGCGAGGATACGCGCATATCGACCTCTCTTCAGCGCAACGGCGCGCGGGCAGTCGGGACAAAGCTGAATAATGAGACGATCTTTAATACCGTACTCCGAGGTGGCAGAGCGTACGCGGCCCCTGCGACTATTTTTGGGAAAGAGTACAGAACTGTGTACTGGCCAATTAAAGAGAGCAGTGGAAAGATTCTCGGTATGTGGTTTATCGGGACAAGTGTCGAGAATGTTGAGCGCACAAGCAATGAAATCACTCAGTATTCCTTACTTGCGACAGCCCTTGTTGTTCTTCTCTTAAGCATTCTCGGCTATCTCTATTTCAGAAATCTTGTCATGCCGCTTAAGAAGACCGTTGACTACGCCAAGGATATATCGAATGGCAATCTTGATGTCGATCTCGTTGTGCCGCCGAGAAAGGATGAGATAGGGGAGCTTGTTGAGGCTCTTCAAGGCATGGTCTCTTCCTTGAAGGAGAAGATCGCTGATGCCGACCGGGCGACCGGTCAGGCAGAGGAGGCGACAAAGAAAGCTGAGGCCGCAACGCGCGAAGCAGAGGAAGCCGCACGAGAGGCCCACGAGGCGCGGCGGGAGGGCATGCACGCGGCCGCAGAGCAGCTTGAGAGGGTTGTTGTTGGCATTTCGGCTGCTGCAAGCGAGCTTTCCTCGCAGATTGAAGAGTCTGATCAGGGAGCTAAGGAATCGTCTGAGCGACTTGACGAGGCAACAGCTGCCATGGTCCAGATGAACGCCGCTGTGCAGGATGTCGCCAAAAACGCCTCTTTGGCCTCAAATGTCTCGGGTGAAGCGCGCGCGAATGCGGAAGAGGGGCAGCGGATTCTTACAATGGCTCTTGAGAGCATAACGCGTGTCCGCGATGTCTCCTTTGAATTGCAGCAGGGTATGGGTGAACTCCACGAACACGCAAAGAACATCACCCAGATCATGAGTGTCATAAGTGACATTGCCGATCAGACCAACCTTTTGGCCCTCAATGCGGCCATTGAGGCTGCGCGTGCTGGGGATGCCGGGCGCGGTTTTGCCGTTGTTGCTGATGAGGTCAGGAAGCTCGCAGAGAAGACCATGTCTTCGACCGGTGATGTCGCAAATGCGATCAATGCCATTCAGGGCAGCACGCAGCGCAGTCTGGATAAGATGAATGAAGCGCTGGAAGCAGTTGAGGCAGCGACAGGGATGGCAAAGCAGTCTGGAGATGCTCTAAGCAAGATTGTCGAGAATGTGGAGGCGACAGCAGATCAGGTAAAGTCAATTGCTGCGGCAGCAGTTGAGCAGTCGGCATCGAGTGGGGAAATAAGCAAGCTTGTTGAATCTGTGAATGAGATGAGCGCGCAGACAGCCCGCGCCATGGATGAGGCAGCGCAGGCGATTTCCGATCTTGCCAGTCAGACAGAAAGTCTCTCGGCCCTTGTGAAGCGGATGGAGAAGGAGTAGGCGTATTTGTGTCATACGGTATACTGCGCTTAGACAAAAAAGTTGCCACGTGGACTTGCAAATCCGAGACTTGAGTGTTCGCTTTCATTCGCATACGTGTCCGTTTGTTTCTGGCTGGAGAAGAGTGCGACTGTGTCTTTGTCTAAGCGCCAGAGTAGCACCTTGGGCCGCCTACTCGTTTTCCCACGCACAGGAGTGCGACCTCAAGTACTCGGCGCAGGGCGAACTTCGTGAGCGGGAAGAAGCACTGTTACGCCTTGCAGATACGATACAATAGGTTGCGCAATCCCTGGCACTGCCGCAAGGCTTTTCAAAGTTCTTGCATGAAAAGTGGGCGTTTTTCTTCTTGATTGATGCGCGCTTGTTTTCCGATTTCAATGTGATACTCGCAGCGGGTGAAATCTTCCTTCAAAACCTCAGGGGAAGTGCAAGGTGTCCCCGTTGACGAGGCGAATGCGGATGATCTTTTCCGTCACGAGTAGAACAAGCGTTCTCGGTCATTTGGCAGAGAACGCTTGTCTGTTTTTGGGGCTTTTTACGATGTTTTCGTCCTGTTAGCTCACGAATTGCCAAAAGCACTTCACTCAAGTATTGGCTTCTTTACGCTTGTGTGTAAAAAGATGGTGGGGGTGCTTACTTCACCAAGATAGTTTTGGGTAAAAGATACAGGCGTACTTCGCTAAGTAGCACTAGTACTGTATTCGCAAAGTACGTGTGTATCTTATACGCTCTCCTGTCCTTATTTTTACAACACGGACTTAGAGAAGGCGGTACTAGCGCACAAATAAGACCTGTGGTCGCCTGGATTCGCTCGAGGATGCAATGCATTGCCTGGGACATGATCGTAATGCGATTCGTGCGGCAATGGTCGATATTTGCCGTGTTGTGAGGACACCACTCCCTACTCCCTTGTTGCGCGATACTCGGATGCCGAGTAATTTAGGCAAAGCGTACTCTATTGACACCTTCGCAACACAATGATTTTTTCCGTTCCGACCAATTAGGGTGGTCCCCACTCGATGCCGCGCTATCCATTAAAGAGTGGGCGATGTCTGTGTCATAGACTGCGGCTAGAAAAAAACTGACTGAGCGAGGCATGAAGTGCGCCGCAGGCACGTGCGATTCTGGGGGGGTGCGGCACTGGCTCCACAAAGTTGACCAGCACTCGAATGACAACGATCCTGACACAGAGGGATTGCAAGGTGGCTATCGACTTGCGCACGGTCGAATCAATTGCAGCTAAGCCCTCGACTTGCGCCCATCCCTTGATTGGAACACCTGCTTTTTGGCCCCAGCATACTTTAGGGTACTCTCCCTAGATCGCCTCAAAGGCGTGTGCCACCGCGTCCCGCGATGGATATGTCAGACGATTTTTGCTTTTTTGCACAAAGATGAGAAAAGTAGAGACCGTAATGTACCGAGCCGATGCGTCTCACATACAACCCACCTATGCATTTTAGGTTTTTCTGTTCCTCTTGACTACGCTCTCAATCTCGAGCTGCCTTGGATGTAGAGAAGTTTTGTCTGCAATCTTCCTCTCATACCTGAGTATCTGCTGGTGCATCGCACTCGTCTTTTGTTTGCAAGCCTAAGGCTTAAAGGCACAATTGACAAAGGTACGACTTGAGACCCACCCTTGCATAGCGTGCAATCGGGCTATTATTAGGAGTTTTAGGGCAGAGAGTCGGGCAAAGGCTGAGAGGAAAAATATCGAGCTGTGGTCGCGCTGAGTATGCGTACTACCTTGCAAAACAGTCTGGGAAATTTTGAAATCGGCTAAGCGTCAACGTATATTCGCGGCTGGTGAAATCTTCCTTTCCAACATTGGAGGAAGTGCGCGGTACTACTGTTGACGAGGGCGAATGCGGAAGATCTTTTCCGTCCCGAGTATAATTTTTTGGCCGAGTGAATGACGGTGACCGTTGTCGCACCTCCATTTGCCGTTTTGGCTGAAAAAAAACAGCATGGATGTGACAAGTTGCGTAGACCGTATGAGGGAATAGTGATTTCTAGTCGCAGTATACTCGCAGGCGGATAAGTCCATGCCGTATTGTACGGGTGAAGCGCTCATTCATAAACTCGGGAGCAAAACGTTTTTCTCTTTATCTGCAGCTGAAACAGATGACTAAAAAGAGTCGGTGGAAATTCATTGTGCGGCCGAGTCTGGATCAATGCTCGGAGAGCCTATGATGCGCTGCGCACGACGGTTGTTTCTTTTTTATTCAGCTCTAAAGATTTTTTCTTTGAACGATGCTGTGCGCAGAAGCGAATATCCTTTTCGATCGGGCGAACTCCCTTTGAGAAATCGTTCTCTCGCTCTTCGTAAAACATTTCCTTTCAGGGAGATGTGTACTCACGACGGGGAAATCTTCATTCCTAATCTCGGAGAAAGTGCGATGTTCCGCCGATGACGAGGACGAAAGAAGACGATCTTTTCCGCCGCAAGTATTCTATTCCTCTCTTGCAGTCAAATTCACGCAGAAATAAGCCTGAAGGCGCAAGCTGATGTACTTTCAAGCCATCAGGTGGGGTAGAGGGGCAAGCTTTTGCGTATTTTCACCGTTCAGCCAGCTACTTTGTGAAAGAGCATGCTTTCCAGTGTATTGCAACCGTGAATCGTCAAAATTGACAGCTTCGTCAGATATGTCTTGACACAGGGATTTTCTAAAAAATGCCTCGAGTACGGATTTCAATAATATCGCTTACTCCCTGCAGTGGAAGCTGAAATCATAGCGACACTGAGCATCAGGGCATCTTGGCGTATGCCAGTTGCTTCGTGCGAAAAGGAAGCAAGGATGCCCTGGAAAAATGTAAAGCACCTGATTCTTTGTGGCTCGAGGGCCTGAGCGATACTATGCCAATCCGTACACGCGGAAAAAACGAGTATACTGGCGACAGGTGAATTCTTCCTTCCTAAGCTCAGAGGAAATGCGAGGTTCCGCTGTTGATGGGGCCGAAAGCGGAAGATCTTTTCCGCCGTGAGTGTATCTCGCTCATCGATATGCCATTCTCTGTTGTCTTGTCTCTTTCTGTGCGATGCAGGCCGTCAGTATGCGACCGCTGCGGAAGTGCGGTCTGCAAAAACAATGATTTCAACGGACTATACTCCAGCCAGAAACAAACTGAACGGGAGTCAGAACTCAAGTCAGGTATTTTCACTCCAAGTGGCAACTTTTTTTCTGACGCAGTATAGCGAGGCCCGAAAGACGCTCTACAGGCTGTTTCGCAACGCATCTCTGACAGATATACTCCAGCTAAAAAAAGTGTCCTCACCAAAAAGTAAAGATGGCCTGTTCAGGGATGCGTCCGTTACGCACGGAATTTTTTCCGTGGTACGCATTGACATAATATCGCTCACGCCGATTCCATGCAGGGAGCGAGGCCTCTCCAGTGAAAAAAAGCGTGGCTCGTCCGCATTCGCCCTCATACACGCGCAAGTTCCGGCTTTGTAGCGCTTTTTGCAAAAGCGTGAGTGGCGAGCATCTGAGACTGTTCCCGCACATTCTTTAATATTTCATCCCTGTATGCCGTGCGAAGTGTGTGTTTTTTTGGCCTAAGGTCATATATGCTCACTCTCGCTTTTTATGCCGCTCTGCAGAGTGAGCGGTATTATTCTAATCCGTACACGTGGATTTTTTTCTATGCGGAGCATTGGCTCCCAGGAATTTAGCAACAGCGCGTTGTTCAGCATGAGATAGGGCACTTGTGGCATTTCTGTTCTGGAACGCAATGAATCTCGTGGATAATCGTGACGGTACGATTTCGGGCAATCACTCAGAAATGGAAACAAGAGGTGCGCGGTCGGATATGCATACCGTAATCCTTCCTTCCGTCTGTGGAGCAGAATATAGAAATTGAGCGGTCGAGAAAGTCGTGTGCGGGAGATTTTGAGCGCGCAGATTCATTTTGCCACTGCGGGCAGCATACATTCTTCTCTTTTCTGACAAAGAGCAAAGAGGCTTCGCATTCTTTGGACACTTCTGGGGAGAGAACGTTTGGCTCAGGATACGTATGGATTTCCTTTTGCGAAATTTTTCCACCTGTGCATTGTGGACTTTTGTCGTTTAGCGAGCTGCCGCTCTTGTTAATCTATTGACAAATCGGCATCGTATGCAGAGGTTCAGGGTATGTTGTCCCCCTTGTGTGCCTTGGGCGCTTCCTCAAGCTGCTTCGCCTGCCTTTAACTTGAAGCCGAATCGCTCGCTGGGCACTCTTGCGAGATGTGCAATAAGGAGACCTTTGCTTTTGAATACTCCAGCAAGAAATAAAATGACATATTTGTGAACGAGAATCAGCACTGTGTATTGTATTTTCAACGCAAAGTGACAACTTTTTTCCTGGCCGCAGTATAATTTGAGGAGTAGGTTGCAAGAGATTCGACCTATCGCCCCTGGCTGATTGCTTTTCATGATTTACTTGACAGAATAATGATTTTCCGTATGGCGCCAAAAGGGGGCCTCTCTCTATCTCAATACGCGGAGAATCATTATTCTGCTGGTATAGTATTCGGGGTGGGCAAACAAAGAAAAAAGGAAGATGGATGGGCGGAAGTTTTGCTATGTTGCTTGCACAGCACAGTTTTTCGCGCTTGTTTTACCTCGGCTAAAAAATATACTCGGCGTCGCAATGACTCCTCCCGTACCGATTCATTGAAGTCGATTTTCTTTGGCCTGAGTGAGAAAAACAGTATGCGGCGGGTATAACAGGACTCACACATGAGCAATGAAAGGCACCTAGCAAAGGTTTCACACTGTTGCGCAAGGAATTTTTTTTCTACCATGAGAAGACCTTCCACAGTTCTGCGGAGGGGAGCTTTTCGCATTTTTCAGGGATAGTGAATTCGCTCCCGCTATACGTGCAGCGGATAGGAATTCACTCCAATGTCAAGTCTGTGAACGCAAGGCCTGCGGCGTGTGAATTTTCTTAGTTAATGAGAGGCTGAGATGTCCCTGGGTGGAGAGTTCTGCATGGAAATTTTCGCCCAGAAAAAGAATGTGTGAACGCTTGCCAACGGGCACTTCATTTGCTATAGATACTTCGCTCCAATGGTGAAGGTACTTTTTTGCTCAGGCTACCTTCCAATAATTCTGTCTTTTCCCTCAGTTTTCTCTTGCGCTTCTGCCAGTGAAGCAGATAGGGGGCGGACTTATGTAATGAATTATCACGGAGCAATACCGGCTTGTATTGAACGCCTGAAAACTTCTAACAAAGGGTATTGGCTTTTTTTCTGCGTCCATCGCGACGTACCTCTACCCTGTCAACTTTTCCCAAAAGAGCGGCATATCGTAGATCATTTGCCGCACAACGTTACGAGCCCTGTACACTGTGTTCTCGTCTCTGGTGTACTGCGCTATCTTCTTTCGGGCACGCTGTTGAATGCTCTAGATGCGATACACATCGTTGCGGTACGTATTCGTATTTCAACTCGTACCCTGCTACATGGTGTGCGAGAGAGTGTGAGAAATCGTGATATACTCAAGTCAGAAAGTGAGTATGTCAGGCATGAGGATCGCGGAGCAGTGTCTCTGTAGTAAAACTGCCCGTAGTACACCCTTGAATGTATACGGTTCTCCGCAGAGCACCCAAAGCGAAAACCTAGGAATCGTGTGGGCACGGGTGGAATCACTGTGCAACTGAATATCGCTTATCTAGCGGGCCGAAAACTTCACCCGTCTGGCGTACAGTAAGAATTGTATGTCTTCGCCTTATGTACCTTTTTCCAAAGCTGACGTGTAAGCCTTGCCAGGCCATGAGTGTTAGCCAATGGAGAGAAAGTGCGAAGTGCGGCTTAAAGCCAATCACACAGTTTCCTGACGTTTGGTAATTAGAAAGCCAAAAGCAAGCGATTTTCGTCTCTCGCTGTCACGTTTCAGCAGGAACCCACCTAGGGCTCTACGCGCATGGCCTAGAAATCCCGAATTCTCCTGATGGACAATGAGAGAGGATGTCGGTGACCCTTTTGCGCGTTGACTATCAATCTGCGTTTTATTTAATTCGCTGAAAATTCATGTGTGCGGATGAGCATAATGCCGCTCACACCGGATAGGTGGAGAACTGGGAGTCTCTTGTGAACAATGTCTAGCTTGTTGCTTGCGGCATCGTACACGGACGAGTTCTCACGTCTTTAATCAGACTGGCAACCCATTTAGGCCGTTTCTCCTTACGCTTTCCTCAATACTTCATTTATGCGTGTGTCCTCTTTGGCTTCTTCGGTCAATATATATTTGTCACTGCTGCTTACTACGCCGTCCTGGTCGTCGTTTGGCAGTATTCTGATCCATTCACGCAAAAAAAATTTTTGCCTTGTCTGGTCCTGCGGATGAGGCATCCATACAAAGTTTATCTACATCTGCCCATGAAGAACTGGGGAGATTAACTGTTCATTGTCACCATCCAAGAGTTGAAAGAGGTTGGCCAGCCATCGCTGAGCCTTCTCACCGGTATGCGTGAACAGTTGTATGGTATTTCTTTACAAATTTTTTCGTACGATCTATTGACAGTTTCAAGAAAGAGATCTATTTAATCATTGCACTTTTTGTAGCGCAAGAACGCTCTTGATAGGAGTTGTCTCTTAAGCTGCAATTTGACTGAGGTCGCTAAGACTGAATTGGATGTGAGTGTGCGAATTTGGTATCTTCGCGTGCGCGCTTCCTACGGAGGAACTCTTGGGAAACACCCTCAAAGAACTCCCACCCTTGAGTATGAAATTCTCCAGGTCTTAGCAATGTATTTCTAATCCTGTAACCGCATGCGATTGTATCCAAGGTCTGTGTTGTTTCTGTCTTTTTTTCTTGGATATCGCATGGCTCACTCGGTAGACGTGTTGAACTCTGCTGACTTGAGAGATGACTTTCAATGAATTGAGGACATCTCTTACGAGTACACTGATTCCTGAGGGAACTGGCTTGCGCATCGCACCTGAAACAAGGTGTGAAGTGGTTCTCACGAACGCCTCCGAAGGAGCATGATGTGCCGCCGACTTTTTATCAGCGGTACGAGTCAAGTATCATTTCTCTGTGGTTAGGTCATCTTGCCACCTCAGACTGGCGCATGCAGTTTTATATGTATCATCTTTCTTCCTAAGCAGCAGAACTCGTTAAAGTATATCTCTACTGGCATTTGCTGGCACGAGTATTGCAAGGACTGTATGTCTTCCGTTGCGTCAGCGTGCGTCTGAACGAGTTCTCCCCTCTATAGTACAGAGACGAGGCGTGAAATGAACGCCTGGATTGCTTGGAGGATATGGGGTGCGGGATTGATCGCAAAATCTGAAACGTATCACCGTAGTCATCAGGAGTATTCTGGTGAGCAAGGAGGGGGCCGTGAAAAAAAGTAGTGGGACGTGACAACCTTTAGTGAGGGGTGAGGTAAACGTATCCATTGTTTTGGTCACCGACGGGTGTGATACCCAGGGGATGATGCTTCCGACTGCGGCATAAATTACGGCACAATCTTTAGCGTGCTTGTTTCTTCTGTCGCAACCGGGTACAATACATTTCTTTTTTAAAATCCTTCGGAGGATTAAACATGGCTGTACCAGCATGGTTTGATTACCAGGTCTATCGCGCAAATAAACTTGCAGATCTCCAAGAGCAGGGCTATCAGTACGATGCCATGAGTATGGTGGCAGCTTTCGAGGCAGCCGGCTTTAGCAATACCCCTGAGGGTATGTACGATCACTTTGAGAAGTACGGCATGTCAGAGAATATTAGCCCGAATGCCCTCTTTGATGCCGATTATTACTATCAAGCAAAAGCGGCTTCCTTCTTCAATGTAGCTGACAATCAAGTGACTGCTGATCAGGTAAAGTTTATTAAAGATGCGTTTACAAAAGCTGGTCTAAGTGCTTGGGAGCATTACACACTGTATGGCATGAAAGAAGGTATTGATCCCAATGCAAACTTTAGCACTGACGACTACCTTGAGGATAAACTTGCTCTCCTGAATGCCGACGAGACGTCTACCACCACGTGGACTCGTGATTCTATGGTAGACTTTTTTAAGAGTGTCGGCCTGAATCCAGTTTCTCATTACTTCACTTATGGGAAAGATGAAGGTCTTACATATGAGCCGGCTTCGCATGCTGGGGTTCGTCAAGAATTAACACTTGACACTGATAATCTTACTGGTACGATGGGCGATGCAGTTGTTAATGCTGATGGCGATCTTGTAATTAACCAGAATTACAATGATTACTTCAGCGCAGACGTCAGGGATGGCGCAAATACTCTGCAAAGTACCGACACGGTCAATGGTTTGGGCGGAACTGATACCCTCTATGCGACAGTAAATGTGGATCAAATTCATATTCTTGATATTAACGAGGGGATTATCAATCCAACGATCATTGACGTTGAAGAAATCCTTATCCGTTCGCAGATTGGTGAAGGCGACGAGAAATGGGGGACAGAGCATGTTGGCTCAGTCATAGATGCTGATCGTATTCAGCTCAGCAATAGTGTAACGTTGACGATCGGTTCAGATAACAGCCGTGCCGACTTGACAATAGAAGATCTGCGTCATTATTCCAACAAAACAGTTGTGCGTTTTGCTGATGCGGATCCTACAGAAAATTTCTATGTGTACTTTGATCCGCAGAATTTGAAGTCTGATGCCGCAGACACAAGTGGAAATCTTAATTTGACACTTATTGATTTGAAGAACGGCGATGACGGATTCCCCCTCAAAGATCAGCCGTATAATGGATTTGCTTTTACGTACAGCGGAAGCAGCGAGGAAATCGAACTATATTTTCGCGCTGAAGATGAAGATCTTTACAAAGGCAACAGCGCTAACTATGATACCTTGACTACTGCATTTCAACATGCATTAGAGGATTTTGAAACTGCAAATCCTGATTTAGCTGGTAAGTTTACAATTTTCAAGGGTGACCCATATACATCTCATAGAACACTTGATGGTATTGACTATACCGCAAATGGTAACTACATTGTCATTACTTCTAAAGATGGGACCGTCAACGCTGGTGATGATAGCTGGATTTTGTCTACAGGCAGAATGCCGAGTAGTATTAGTATAGAAGCCGAAGCTACCGTTGGTTCCGCGACAACGTGCCCGCTGATTAAAGTTGATGTCGAACTTGATAATGTTGGTCGCGTACAGTGGGATGATGCCTCACCCAATTGTTTGCCTAACGATGTTATTTACGGTTCTAACGCTGGTGAGCTTGTGATAGGCTCAATGGCCTATCGTGGTGGCGTTGAGCGTATGGATGTCTTTGTTGATGAAGGTTCCTGGCTTGAAGGGCTTTCTTCTACCAATGATACCTTGCGTATGGTTACTGTCGCAGCTCGTGATATCGACGGTGACGGCACGCAAGGTGGCGAGCTGTATCTTGGCACTTGGGATGGCGATCTCGACGATGTGGGTAATCCAGATCAGTGGACTTGGACTGATCCAGCGAAGTTTCTTTCTGCGAATGGTGCGAATCAAGATACGACTGGCTTAAAAGATGTCGCCGTCTTTGATGCGTCAGATTATTCTGGTGAAATTAACATCGCAGCCCGTATAACTGACGACTCCTACGATAAGTATTTCAAGTCTGTCGATGGTGAGAGATACATAAACAAGATGTATGCACCATTGGCAAGTGAATCTTATAGCGGCGATTTCACCTACATTACTGGTTCCGCGGATGATGTAGTTAATATGACACTTAACGGCGAAATAGCTTCTGATGTTGATTTTGAACTTAATATCAATACAGGGAAAGGCGATGACCTTGTAGCTTTTCGCTATGAGGACATGACTCTCAACCAGAGCCTGAATCAGAAGCAGATGCGGAATGTCCACATTAACACCCAAGATGGCGATGACACAGTATGGTTTTATGATAGAGCCTATCTGCGTGATGGCTCTGTAGATATAAACGCTGGTGCAGGAGCCGATACAGTCTACGCGAATCAACATGATTTTTGGGGCCTTAGTGGAGGGACGAATTCAGCTGATGGCGTGGTTCTCGGACCTGACAATTATAATGCCGTTTTTGTTTTTAACGCTACTGATAATGAACGCTCAATTGGCGTTGATACTTTGGATGGAGCGACGTTAAATAATGACGTCCTCTCTGGTCATGGTAGAAGTTCATATAGCTTCTCTGATACTATTACAGATGCTGCAAAATCATTGTATGTTACAGTAGAATTCATGGGCTTTAAAGTTGCTCAAGAAATTGATGGCTTCACTGTGATGTCTGAAACGGATGACGCGGGTAATACGACGTACACACCTCAGGTATCGTCTAATACCACACTTTCGGCCGAAGTCATTAATCATGCCATTATCGATGCTATTAATAAAGAGAGTAGCTCCTTAAACGGTCATTCTTTGAGTGACATTTTGGCTGCAAAAGACGGTGCTGGACATAGCTTGATTATTGAGTCGAAAATCAATGGTGCTATTGCGAAGGACGATTTGACAATAGACTTTGAGCTGAGAGGTTCAGACGGTAAAGCATTGGGTGCTTTCAATACCAAGGGTGAAGTCTTTAGCGATATGGGTACTTATTACGACACCGAGTATGGCTACCAAACTGCGGCAGGTGCCGATGACTATACTGGAGCAGTCGCCAGTATTGCAAATAGTCAGGTTGTAGTAAACGGTGGCAGTGATAATGATCTTATTGCTTTAGGTGTTAATAATGCGCAGGACGTTGTCGTTTTAGGCAGTAATTTTGGTGATGACGTCGTCTTTGACTTTGAGTCAGGTGTCGATAAGATCAACGTCAAGGGCTTGGGCATTGACAAGATACATAAGGTTAACGATTTTGATGAATTAAATTCTAAAGGTGTGTTTGTTGGCACGACGTCAGACATTAGTTCTAAGGCTATTAATAAGCTGGCTTCAGATGGCAATCTTAGATTTGATGATGGCGTTTCCCAAGGCGCAAAATCTTTACTTGTTTTACATGAGGCAGATGACGATACCTATGCGTTTGTTTTGGCAACCAAGACCACATCTTCAACATCTGCTGCTGAGGTCAATGCCAAGGTGTCTATTTTGGGTACGATGACCTTCGATGATACTACAGCAGATTTGACATATGACGACTTAACTACGGGCTCCGCCCTTGTTTAGGATGCTCGCTTAATTTTAATCCCGCCTTGGCATTTGTCCTTGGCGGGATTTTTTGGTTCTGTTATTTTTGCGTGTGTTGTCAACTACTTCCCTAAGCGTCAGCGTTGTTGGCTCGTAGGCAAGCAAAATAAGGCGGTCGAGGGCGTTTTGTGGTGCCAGAAATAAATCTGTAACCAGTTTGGCTACGAAGTCTACGGCGGGGAGTTCCTCAGCGCGTCGTAGTCACTTTTTCCCAGTGTGCGTATTACGGTAATGTTCAATCCCTGAAGTGGATCCTGAAATCCTGTCGATCCAGAGCATCTTGGCTTATGTCAGTCAGCGGCGTGAAAGGAAGCAATGATGCCCTTGGAAAACTGTAGGGCGGCTCAAAAAATCTGATCTTTGTTGCTCGAGACTTTGATCGGTATTATGCCTATCGGTACCGGCGTTTTTTTGTGCCCGCTGCACATACTTCTGCCGTATCCCCTCACCGGGGTACGGTAGAATGCGGGTTCCCGACCCACCCCGCTTCGCCCCCCACGCGCTCACACCTGATGCAAGAAGAGTTTTTTTGACCTTCTCCAGCCTTTTTCTCGACTCCTTCTTGACATCGAAAGTGGTAGTGGTGTAGAAGGCCCACATGAGCAACCACATAATTAAATACACCAAGGATCGCCTCCCCAGCGAATCCTTTGCCTGTGATGAGGCGTGTAAGGTGCAGAACAAGCGCCTTGACAGGTTGGAGGGCCTCTTAGGGACGGATAGGGCCTGCAGAAAAGTCGCAACTAAATTGAATATCAAGTTAGATATAGAGATGAAGAGCTAGAGCGAAAAGATAGAATGATCGCACGGCGGGATGCGAAGATTGCAGAGCGGGACGAGAGGATACAAGAACTTCTGATTGGGAGGGAGGAGATGCGGTAAAAGGTGAAAGATTGTGCTGATGAGCTGCGTCAGAAGACCCGTGTGACCTCCCGCAACTCAAATAAGCCGCCATCTAAGGATTCCCACTACCATGCGGTAGACGTCGACAAAATGGCAGAACGCCATGGCTTGGGGGATATCATCAACGAATCACCCGAGGATGAGGAACCTGTAGATGAGACGGTATCGCAGGACGATACAGAAGGT
>JAFTDR010000166.1 GCA_017454105.1 Desulfovibrionaceae bacterium
CAGGATATACGGACAATGCGCAACTTTTGTGGCCAAGACCAAGGCTTCTCTTAAGTGATCTTTCTTTTGCGCGCAGCCTGGGGAATCTAGGCTATCCATATAGGTCGCCCGCACACCGCGCACGCTCTGATCAAGGCGTGTCAGGTCCTTAGCGTTAACAAGCAGAGCCCCACGCATTCCCCGCATAGCCTTCAACAAGCCGTTCAACTTTTCATGGCGGATCCCAAGCTTTGCAAGCAAAGCAAAGGCTTGTTCCAGGCCCTCCTGTGCCGTATTCACAGGATAGGATGAGACAGGGAGCGCCGGTATGGTCAGAAGCTTTTCTTCATCAAGACCTTCAACTGTAACATTGATACAATCAGGCCTTCCCTGCGCATGCCCTTGTGCCCGCATAATCAGGCCCTTGGCCACATCGGCCACATCACAAGCCCGAACAATACGCTCAGCTCCAGAAATATGCCGCATTTCTCCGCGAGACTGTGCACTCGCCCGCATCTTTACACTGTATCTCTGACCCATTTTTTCGCTTTCTCCTCTCACTTGTCTGCTACCGCAAGGAATACGCTTGCACACTCTTTTTCTAAGGTCAACGAACGTATGCCGTATGTACAATACCTCTACTGCGGTCAGAAAAAAAGTTGTCACTTTGCATTGAAAATACCAGACTCAGAGCTGACTCTCGTTCGCAAATATGTCATTTCATTTCTGGCTGGAGTATACTGAGTGGCATTGAGCCCCAAATCCTGGTCGTCAGGCTTTAAAAATAGACCCTCGATCGCATGCAAGTTCTTTGCCTGGCGCGCAAGTCTTTTTGCCAACTTTGAACGGCGAATGGGCAAGGTATACTTGCGACAAAACGAGTTGACGAGAGAGAAGCTCTTTTCCCTCGCAAGTCCAATAGGCCAGCTTGCGCTCCTGGGTCAACAGGACTATGCAGGCCTCGTACGCCTTCCAGCTATATCATTGTCGACAAAGACTGCCAAAGCTTCGCTAGACTACTGTGGGTGAGGTACGATGATGTTGTACACCCGCCGCCAGCTTGACTCTCCTGAAACGCGATAGCCAAAAGGAGAGCCGCTCTCAGGTCAAGAGTACTCAAGATTTTTATAAATTGTATGGCAAGCAAAGTGACCCGAGCAATGGACGTATACAATTTTCTGTAAGGTATAATCGGATTGAGTGAATAAAAATAAACACTTTTAAGAAGATCTTTGTTGTCCCAAGTCTGCAATGGAACTTTCGTAAATTTATAGTACTACGCTGCTTTTCTAGCTCTGCACATTGGACCATTGTCGGAAAAAAGGATTCTTCTGTTTTCAAGAGAATAGGAAAGTCGTCTGCAGAACACGTGTCCCTCTGATCGGACACACAAAAATACAGGTTCTCGGTCTGCGAGACGCTTGTTTTAGTACACAAGCCCGCTCGAGTACTCGTTTTACGAGATACGTGTGTATCTTGTACCCACAGCTCTCGTAACGCATTTTTACACACGGACATAGAAAATTTAGCACAAGGTGAAAACATTTCCCTGCTGGCAGGCGTCTACCAATTGACTGGAGCGCATTTTCACTATACTAGATACTCTAGAGCTAACGAACAGCGCAAGCGCAAGGTCCCTCAAAAACCCTTGTACTTGGAGAATTGCGTACACGCGTACGAACGCTTTGAAAGGCGGCCATGGTGCCGAATCCAGGATTGTGAGGTCTTGGTGACTCTTTCAGGGAAAGCGAGGTGAACCTAAATTCTCACTCAATTGACTGTGGCGCGTTTTCACTATACTGCAAAGTAGGCCTCATCGCGTCGTACGCTGATGGTCTCTGGAGTATAGGACAGCGCCGGCTTCCCGATATCTTTCCCGATATCCACTACATTCTGACCCTCGTCTGAAAATATCTTGAAGAGATGTCGAATGGGCCGTTTGTTTTCCACACTGTTTCCTTGGGGATTTCCCATGAACCCTGGGGGGAACGGCCATGCACAGCAAAATTTCCTTAGGCTTCTTATTTGCCGGCTTAATTGTGATTTTCGCACTTTTAGTTAATTCTATTAGCCAATCAGTTGTTTCTAAAGGTGTCAATGAAATTGAGCTTCGCGAAGCAGAAAAAGATATGAAAGAATTGTTGAGCTTATTGCGATATTCAATAATCCGCTTTAAGCATCATGTTTTTGATTGGTCTGTCTTCGATGAAGCATATAATTATGTTCAAAAAAAAGATAACACATTTATTTCAAGAAATTTTAATCAGTTAAAAATTGATGCAATGCATTTTACCGGATGTGCCGTGTATGACATAGATGGAAAGCGCCTTTCATTTGTAGACGGATCAAAAAAGGCCTTTGGCGAGGAGTGGGTGCATGCTGAACGTGAGGCTTTTGACCGCCTCGCGCAAAAGGTCTGGGATGAGGGCATTGAAAGCACTGAAGGTTTTCTCTATGTGAACAATGTGGCTATGATCGTAGCCATTCATAAGATATTCGATTCCAGCAAGAGAGAGTCCGCCAATGGCTACCTTATTATGGGCATTGCGCTGGACAGCTCTTTCAGAAAAGAGGCCCAGAGTATTGCGGGCTTGCACTTTTCCGTTCTGCCGCTTGAGATCTTCAACAAGAAGTCCGGCATAGGTCTTGCCAGTAACTGTAAGCTTGTACAGACACCAAATACAATACACGTGTATTCAGCAGTTACGGATATCTTTGGGGATGTCTCATTTTCACTTGAGTTAGAGAAGGAAAGGAATATCGCTGCTTTTGGGAGAGAAATATCCAACAAGAATTATGTTCTGATGCTTTTCTTATGCGTCCTCGTCTTGTGCGCAGGTCTTATGATCCTCCATTTTGCCCATAGGCGCTTTGTTCGCGAGGAGATGGACTACCGCGCGCGGCATGACAGCCTGACAGACCTGCCAAACGGGCTTTTTTTCCAGGAGCGCCTGGCCGAGAGAGTTAAGAAAGCGAGAAAAAACGACTCTTGCCTTGGGGTTCTCTACATCAATGTGGACAGTTTCAAAAGCCTAAACGACTGTTTCGGCTACAAGCAGGGGGACTTTGTTCTGATTGAAATAACAAAGCGCCTGCGGAATATACTTTCTGAAGGAGACATTGCGCGGGCAGGGGCCGATAACTTCCTTGCCATGGTCAGCGCAAAAAAGAAGAAGTTTGTAGTAGCGCGCGCAAAAAGCATTCAAAAAGTGCTGTATAAGCCGTTCATAGTGTGCGGAAGCAGTGTGCATATTGAGACAAGTATCGGCATTGCGTTCCACACAAACACCTCTCAAGACTCGCTCCCCCTGGTGCATCAGGCTGAACAGGCCATGGTTGACGCGAAGAAAAATGACGGCAACTCTATCTCGCTTTTTGATGAGGGCCTGCACACGGCTGCGGTCGAAAAAATGCACCTGGAAATCGCCCTGCGCAAGGCTGTTGAAAACAATGCCTTTACCGTACACTATCAGCCGAAAATAGATATAGAGACCAATGATGTCGCTGGCTGCGAAGCGCTGGTCCGCTGGCAGACAAGCGATGGGACATGGGTGCCGCCCCCTGTCTTTATCCCAATTGCCGAGAAAACAGGCCTTGTCACGCAGATAGACATGTTTGTCTTGCGCAGCGCCTGCCGGCAGGTGCTTCTCTGGCAAAAAGACGGCAGCGGCGCTGTGCCCGTAGCTGTCAATATGTCTGTCCACAGCATATTGTCCAATGGCTTTGCCGACCAGGTGCGCCGTATTCTTGAAGAGGAGGGAACGCCCCCTTCGCTGATTGACATTGAGATAACTGAAAGCAGCTTTATGACCGACATGAAAAAAGCCTTTGCCGCCATCTCACAGCTAAGCCAGGCTGGCATTCACATCGCACTCGATGACTTCGGAACAGGCTATTCCTCTCTGAAATACTTAAGCGATATGCCGATTTCCTGTCTTAAAATTGATAAGGCCTTTGTTGATGATATTTTTTCCGGCAAAAAGACTGCGCAGCCGCTTATAAAAAGCATAATCTCCCTTGCCGCTAGTCTTGGGCTTGCGACTGTCTCCGAAGGTGTTGAAAATAAAAATCAGCTCGCTTTCCTTGTCGGCAACGGTTCGCATATCATTCAGGGCTTCCTCTTCTCAAAGCCCCTCAGCGCGAAGGCGTGCGGCGAATTTTTAAGGAATCGCAAGGCGTGCATAGACAGCGTCCTCTAGTACGGTCGCTTAAGGCCTATATACCGCTCGCTTTGACATACGGTGTCTCTCACTGGAGAATACCGAGATCCACATACTCTGTTGCGCACTTGACCTGTGATTGCTGCTTTTTGCGCCAAGGGGAGTCTGCGCGGACACATTTAGGCCGCTCTCTGGCCCCGAACGATCCACTGGTTGCGGGTGAAATTTTCCTTCCCGACCTTGCAAGGCTGTGCGATTTTAGCCAGAAAAAAAGTAACTCTGTCCGATGTATGAGGATCCCAGAACAAGACCCTTCGTTGCGAAACAAGTGGCAACTTTCTTTCTGACCGCAGTAGGACTGAGGACGCGCTGTGTGCTGTTTCGTCTTAAGGCGATGAGCCGCACAAAAAATAAACGTACACTCTAGCACGTGTACTTCCCAAGTATACTCAAGCAAGAAAAAAACACGCATTAGCCTATGCTCTCTGAGCCATACGTCCTCATAAGCCCGTGTGGTACTTTTTTTAAACCAGCAATATATGATTCGGAAACGATCGAGAAAATATACCCGCCCTCGCTCTTCGAGCGGACCTAATTGAGTCGACACGGGAAGAATCATTGTGACGCCGAGAGACTTGATTGTCGAATATCTTTGGTAAGAAGTACTATGGAAAAATCCACGAAGGGAACACAACGACGTTTCGCCCTGATTGCGTCGCTTGTGATGCTCCACGCAGCCTTTTTCATACTCTGTATTTTCTACTGGCTCTACGATAGCTCAAAGCAAAATATCCTCGGCTCGTGGCGCAACGAAATGCAGCAGGCGACCCAAAAAATCCACCAATACTTGAAAATGCCCATTGATGCGGTCGCTTTCTCAGGCGTCACAATCAACAGGATGCTGCGTGAACAAGCGACGCATACAGAGGTTGGGGCGTACGTTGTCAACGAGACCGCCATTTACTCCTCGATCATCAGTGAAAACAATACCGGTGTGTACTGCTTTTACAAGGGAGTCTATCTCGACGGCAGCGGCTGGGTTCCGCCAGCGGACTACAAGCCAAGAGAGCGCCCGTGGTATACCGCAGCTCTACAGGGAAAGGGAAAGATCGTCCTTGTTGAGCCCTTTTTCAATCTGCAGACCAATACCATGATGACATCAGTGAGCCAGCTTCTTGACGACAAAGACAGCGTGGTCTCCATGGATATCTTTCTCGACAGCATACAGAACATGGTTGAGAGGATGGCTGCCGGATCCATAGTTGAGAAGGCCTTTGTGCTGGATAGGAGCGGCATTGTTGTCGCGCATTCCCAAACGGAGCTTGTCGGCAAAAATCTGAAGCACGAGAATATCGGCATACAACCGTCGCTTTTGCACAAGATAGAGGCACACGGCGTGGAGCATTACGAGTGTACCAGCTATGACGGCAAATACACCATTTTTGCCGAGCCCATCAGTACAAACTGGCGCGCCGTCTATATTCTCAATGAAGACAGGCTCTACATTTCCCTGGTTGTGATTTATCTGGCCTCAGGATTTTTCCTTCTCTTTATCCTAAGTACAAGCTTCATTGTTTTTCTCAAGATGAGCCGCAAATACGCCGAGGCAGACCGCCTGTCTAAGGAAATACACGCTGTCGCCAAGATCTACGACTCCATGGTGCGGGTTAATCTTAAGGATGACACCATTGCCTGTGTGCAGAGCAGCAAAAATGTTGATGCACTGCTTGAGGGGGATTTCACGCACTTTAGCAGCCGGGCCATCGGCTTTGCGGAAACCATGTCCGCAGAGCAATCCAAAGACATCATGAAAAACTTTATGGATCCGGCGACCCTTGAGGAGAGGCTGCGCGATTCGACCTACATCACCCAGGAATTCATGGATACGCATGACTGCTGGGTGCGCCTGCGCATCATTGTCATCGACAGGGCTGCCGACAACAGTCTGCAGCACATTCTTCTTGCTTTCGAGTCCATTGATGAATACCGGAAGAAACAGGAAAAACTGCGCAAACTCTCAGAAACAGATCTTATGACCGGCGTGCGCAATAGGGGGAGCGGCGAACGCCTTATCCGCAGGGCCATGGCGGAACGGCAATGTGGCATGTTTTGCCTGATGGATGCGGATAAATTCAAGTCAATCAACGATCAATACGGGCATGCGGTTGGTGACAAGGTCATTATCGCCATTGCCCAGTGTTTGAAAGAGACCTTCCGCGATTCCGATATTATCTTCCGCCTCGGAGGCGACGAATTCGCAGCTTTTTCAATAGGCGTTGTTGACATAGGCATAGCGCAGCGCATTATGCAGCGTCTGTTCAGCCATATTGACAAAATCGATATTCCTGAAATGAAAGGACGTACGATTTCCTTGAGCGTTGGTGTCACCATTTATCCGGCGACATGCGAGGACTCCTTTGAAGAAATGTACAAGCGAGCCGACAGCGGAACGTACGCTAGCAAGAAAGTGGCCGGGAACAAGGCGACGTTTGTGCTGCAGGGCAACTGACGTCCGTGTGTACAAAAGAGTTCTGGGCACAAGATATACGTACGCTCTACTGGTGACGGGTGAAAACTTCCTTCCGAACATCGAAGGAAGTGCGAGGTTGCGCTGTTGATGATGACGAGACGAGTCCAAGTGGCAACGTTTTTTCTGACCGCAGTATACTTAAGACAGAAAAAAGAGACTATGCCAGATGTATACTCAACCTCATAAAGATTTTCCCATAGGTGGACGATGTCAGAGTGTACCTCTAAGCGTTCTGCGGAAAGTCAATGTGCGGTCGAGTATATGAGCTTCGCGGAACATAGGACTTCGTCGCCAAACTGCAGTATACACACGGAACTTGGGTGACCCAAGAGACGCGAGAGAGAAAACTTTGGCAAGAAAGGTGGATTATGACCTCTTCTCCTCACAAGACCGCACTATCCTGCTGCAACGCCTGGGCTTTATCGATGGGTTGCGTTATTGGCTGGGGAGCCTTTGTCATGCCCGGCACCACCTTTCTGCCCACTGCCGGTCCTGCAGGCACGGCCATTGCCATGGGCATAGGCTTTGTGCTTTTGCTGTGCATTGCAGCCAATTTTGTCTTCATGATGCAGCGCTACCCAGACGGTGGCGGAGCCTATTCCTACGCCAAACACGTCTTTGACCCCCATTACGCCTTTATGTGCGCCTGGGCCCTTATTGTGGCCTATCTGTCGCTTATGTGGTCCAATGCCTCGGCCTTAACGATTGTAGTGCGCCATACACTTGGCCCTCTCTTTCTCATCGGTCCAAAGTACACGCTCTTTGGCTACGAAATCTTCTTTTGCGAAGGGCTTTTTGCACTTGCCTTTCTGCTTTTTTGCGGTCTTCTCAGTGCTTTTGGCGAGAAATATGTTCCTAAAATACAGACAGCGCTTGTCAGTACGCTTATTACGTGCATAGCACTATGCTGCGTCTGTTCTTTCCACATGTCAGGTTGGAGCCTTGCAACCTTCTCCCCTCCTTTTGCCGATGGCCGGTCCATCGAGGGGCAGATATTCGGCATAGCCGTCTTTTTGCCCTGGGCTTTTGTGGGTTTTGAGACCATCGCCCATTCAGCCGAAGGCTTTTCTTTTCCTGTCAAGAAAACCTTCCCTATCATGGTCGCAGCCCTCGGCGTCGGCGCTTTGATATATACTCCAGCAAGAAACAAATTGACGTTTTTGCGAACGGGAGCTAGTACTGAGCCAGGTATTTGCAACTCAAAGCAGCAACTTTTTTTATGACCGCAGTATATGTGGCTTTAACCTGCCTTGCCACCCTTTCGGTACCCGACGGCTACGCAAACTGGCGAGAATACGTCGCAAATATCGCTCATTACAGGGGTGTCGAAGGCATTCCGACCTTCAATGCGGCCAAATGCGCCATGGGCAGCGCGGGTCTGGCGCTGCTTGGACTCGCTGTTGTGGCTACAATTGCCTCAAGTCTGCTTGGCTTCATGCGAGCCACCTCTCGCCTGGTCTCTACCCTGGCAGAGGACGGCCTTCTCCCAAAAGCTCTGGGCCATCTTGAAAAAGACGGAACACCACGCAATGCCATATACGCGCTCATGGCCCTTTCTATCGGCATTCCCTTTTTTGGCAGGACAGCCATTAGCTGGGTCGCGGACATTACCGCCATTTCCGTCTCCCTTGTCTATCTGCTGACATCGGCCTGCTGCTGGGTTCTTGCAAAGGAAAGCGGAAACAGGCGAATCAAGATCTCTGGCCTGTGCGGGATGGGCATAGCGACCACTGTTTTTCTTTTCTCCCTTGTTCCGAATCTTTGGAACAGCAATACATTGGCCAAAGAATCCTATCTGCTCCTTGTGGCATGGTGTCTTTTGGGTGTCGGTGCCTATCTTCTCACAATGTGGCGACGCAGGCAGCATGAGCGTAAGCAATCCCCGCTTCTCTGGATTATCATGCTCTTTCTGCTCTTTTTCTCCGTCGGCGTGTGGGCAAAGAGCATAGTCTATGAGGCGATAAAGGAGTCTGCAAGGGAAATAGCCAGAATAAATGCTCTTGAACTCAATACCGGTCTGCGCTGATTTTAGTTTGCGCAGCTCGCCCTAGCTTAAAAGTTCCGCTCTCTCTTCTATGGCAACTCTACCAGCACGGTATCATCCGTGGTCACGTTTTGCCCTATGAAAGCAATTGTTTCACAGGTCAACAGCGCAGCTTCGCTCGTTATTCTACCGTGGGTGAGAACAACGCGGCAGAATGTACAGCGCATCCCGCTATACACCTGCTGGAATTAAACGATAGTATTGCAATCCGTACATCCTGAAAGTTTAACAATAGTCTCTCAAAAAGAGCTTTTTTTGTAAAAATCTAACCTTCGTCGTGGCATTCTCCTTGATTTCTCTACCCTTTCTTCTTAAAATTTTGAGAAACTATTATGTAAAAGAAATCCTATAATAGTTGCTCAATTTGTATGGGGGGGAGCCCGCGGAAAATCCGCCTTCTGGCAAGATTCTTAAGGATACTGTAAGGCGCACGCAAAAAAATGGTGACATTTACATCTACGAACGCGAGAAATGGTACGACCCTGAAAAAAAATACTATAGATCTCTCCATTACAGGCTTTTGTATAAAATCCCTAAAGGAGACACCGAGCCTACGCCAACACGCCCTAAACGCCTATCAACTCAGCACAAGAGAGTCCTGAGCAGGAGATCTTTGGCAACCGTCAGGAGCAAATTGAGGCTACCTGTAAGCGAACAGGTCTGACGGATATCCGTCAGCACGTTGGGAAAGCTTCAGGCATTGATGCTGCTGTGATGCAATCTCTCAAAGAAGCTGATGCACTCAAGGCTTTATCAGTCGCCCGATATCTTGTTGCAACAAACGGTGCCACTCTTCCAGAAATCGAAGAGTGGCAATTGCGTCATACCCTTCCTTACCAAGATGGCATCACGGAAGAGAACTATCATACACTCTTTGTTAACCTCGGCCACGATGAAGCTGCGCGGCAGTCACTCTTTTTTCACCTCAGCAAAAATATTGCTTCAGACGGCATTTTTTATGATTCAACCACAGTGTCAACGTACTCAGAGAACCTGACTGAGGCAAGGTACGGCTTCAACAAAGACCATGATGGGCTTCCCACGTTTAAAATTTTGACCTTCTACTCACGCAACGAACGACGGCCTCTTGCTTTCTCCCTGCAGCCAGGAAATATACCAGATCAGATCAGTGTGTCGAATGCTCTCAAGGAGCTCGACTTCCTTCATATGGACCGCTACATCGTCGTTACCGACAATGGATTTTGCACTGAAAATTCATTGACTGCGTATGTGCGAAGCAACATCAAATATCTGTCATTGATCGCTTACGATCGACAGTGGATCACCCCCCTCGTTGAAAAGGCTCTGCCAGAGCTTGAAACATTTTCGACCATCAACATGCAGGATGCGGATATTCATCAGTATGCCACGAGTGTTTTTCATGACTTCACATGGCGCCGTGAACGAGGTAGGGGCGAGAAAAACAAGAGAGATATTGAGTCGATCAAGCGTCGGGTATACGTCCATGTTTTTCGCTCTGATTCTCGTACTCGCAACGCCTCTGACGCGTTCAGAGATGAGCTGCTACGTCTCAAGAAGCGCATTGAGGCTTGCGAGGAGCTTACGCAGGCAGATCTGAAACGCAGGGACACATTTTTCAATGTCTCTTCAGTCCGCAGTGGCATACGTTGTACTTTCAACGAGGGAGCCTGCCGAAAGGCTCTTCAAAGCAAAGGCATCTTCGTTCTTGTCTCAAACGCGATCAAAGATTCTACAGAGGCCCTTATTCTATACCGTACACGGGAGTGGATAGAAGAATTTTACCGAACAATGAAGAACAAGACCGATGGTGCCAAGCCGCGAGTATGGAGTTACGAGGCCTTTAAGGGGCGGGTCACCGTCCAATTTATTGCTCTGTGCTACTATTCATGGCTGTCCAATGCAATATCAGCGTTGAAGAAGAGTCTGGGAAAGAAGAACGGGGACCCAAGACACGATCTGGAGGAAAACCTCAAGGCCGAAAAGCGACTCTCAAGTTGGCTTGAAAACAAATCACTCCACCAAATACTGCTCTGGTTTGACGCAATCGAGACCACAACTGTGAGACGCAACGGAAAAGTGCATTCCCGGACGACAGAGTCGACAGCCCGAGACAGGTTGTTGCTTGAAAAACTGGGGATGAAAGTAATTTGATATAGAAAAAAGGAATATATTAAAAGGTTCGCCATAAATATTTGAGTGACTATTATTTAAACTTTCAGGGTACATCGCTCAAGCTCACGAGCCACAAAGAACCAGGCGTTCCTGTCGCTTTACAGTTCTTAAGGCCGTGTCATCGTATCCTTTTCGCACGGAACTGACCTACATAAGCCAAGATGCTTTGGCGAGGATTTCAGCTGCAACTCGATTGTACTCCGTACACGAGGAAAAAATTGAGAAGCCACGTTTATCTGGGGAGTCATCGACATTTGCAAGTAGGCCGCAGGCAAGCCTGCGTCTGCGAGCTATACTCCGGTCAGAAAAAAGGTACACTTGTGACGTACGTTCGCAAACTGTCAGTTTAGTTCTGGCCAGAGTATGCCGAAGAAAAGGCAGTATCCGCTCACGGGGGGACATTGAAATGCGCCTTTCGGCCGACTCTTAAGCTATCTCTCCAACGGAAAGAATGCGGATTATTTGACAATGACTCTATTGGAAGATGTACATACACAGCATAGTACTGTTGACCCGTGAGCGGATACAAAAGGCAATCTCAGATTTCAAACTGTGAGATTTCATTTTGCCCTATCCACCAGCAAAAAAGATGAGCGGGGATTTTAATGCATTTCGACCACGGAGTGAGACCAATGTCAGAAGAGTTCTTTGTGATGATATAGCCGTGGTCAGGATTTTTTTCTTTGAAAAATTCCGCAAGGCCAAGAAAATCCTTCTTCTCTGTATGCTGTTCTCTGTACTGTACCTCGAAGGGTATGGAGCGATTCCCATCTGATGCAATGAAATCGACCTCATGATTTTTGCCGCTTCTCCAGTAGCTAACGAGAAATTTCTTTGCGCCCATATGTTTTGTCAAATGCTTGCAAAGAGTCGTCTCCACACATTGGCCAAGCGCCTGTTGATCGGAGAGGATGTTTTTTCCTTTAAGAAGAACGGCTGGTGCTATCGAGGCATCGTTCAGATAGAGTTTTGATTTCCCCCGCAGAATATCTTTGCCATAGCCAAAGGGTTTCAGACGTGTCACCAGATGAGCCGCTTCAAGAATTTCAATATACGACTGCGCCGTGGGTCTTTTTATTTCAAGATTTTCGCAGAGGGTTTTCATGTCGATGAGAGTACCATAGTGCATGCAGATAAAAAGGAAAATGCTTTCCAAATCGATTACATGACGCACGCCAAAGAAGGCCGTCATATCCCTTTTGACAATTTTATCGATGATGTCTTCCCTCATGAGTTGCTGTGCCCAGGCAATATCCGAAACAAGAGCTGTCTGTGGAACCCCCCCGCGCAGTAGATATTCATAAAAATGCCCTTTTAGGCTTTCTGAAACAGCCCCAATTCGTGAGAGTTCGGCTTGAGAGAGGGTAAAAAGTTCAGAAAGTGATTGAATGGGTGGTATCGCCACTTCGTCACTCTTGCGTATTTTCATATACTCGTAAAAAGAGAGTGTATGCATTGCACATGTGTGCCATCGTCCGACGCCGGATTCCGTGGATGTATTTGTGATGGGCAGCGCTGAACCCGTGAAAACAATTCTATTCTCCTTGGAAAAATCGACGGTACGCTTGACCCAAGTTTCCCAGTCTTTCGCGCATTGAATCTCATCGATGAAAATAAAACGCTGTGCGTATGCCTTTGGGTCAAGCTCCTTCCAAGTCTCTATGATGCGGTCCAGGCCGGCGAGCTTGAGAAAAAGGTGCTCCATTGCGACGTAGAGTATGGCTCCCGCCGGCACACCGTTATCAGTAAGCATTTTTTTTATTACCTGCATAAGCAGCGTTGTTTTGCCGACTTGTCTTCCTCCAGAAAGAAAAATGGCGCGCTGCGCAGGCGGGTTGAGAGTCCAGTCAAAAATTTCGGTTCTTCGTTATGAGTCGTGGGCAGCTACACTGCGCGATGCAAGGTTTTCGGCGTCCTCCCGCTTGCTCGGATTTGCCTCCTTGCCGTGCGCGGTGTAACCGATGGACCTTGGCGAATGCCGCCTTCGGAGTCGTTTCATTGTGAGATCTGCTTCACCTTGAAGCTTCCTCGGAGCCAGCATCGCGTCGCCTTTTGACCTTCGCAGAAAGGCGGACAGTCAAGGACGCGTAGCGGCGAAAGCTGCCAACAAGACCGAAAGGTTGCGCGAGGAGCAAAATTTGACAATTGGC
>JAFTDR010000014.1 GCA_017454105.1 Desulfovibrionaceae bacterium
CTTTCCGTTCGCAAATATGTCGGTTTGATTCTCGCTTGAGTATATTGCGCAACTCAAACAGGGGCTGCCTAGGCTGGGTCAGGGTAGACCATGGGCGACACTCTCTCTTTTCAAGCTATGCCGGAAATGTTCTTCTGCATCAGTACAGCGTTATCGACAAAAGTGACACCTGGCAAGCACTGGCTTGCCGCTTGACACTCACAGGATCAATACTTGCAAAAAGCTGGCGGGTACGAGGTATACGCAAGACCTCCGTTGAAACTGCTCCCTCAATCCCTCTTCAAAAAACTTTTGGATCTGCAAAAACATATTTCAACAATAAAAATAAATATCATTTTTAATAAAAACTCTCTGTGCCGACCTCGTAAAAAGTCCATTATATATACATATATAGATGCATAGTCTCGACCGCTCGCTTGAGGGGCAAATACCCATACACAACAGGCACTGTCTTCCACGTACCCGAGTCCTGCCAAAGAGCCAGCTTGATTTCTCTAAATTTCGCTCGCAAAGCCTAGCGGTCGCTACCGGGCCCACAAGCGAACTTCCAGTGCCTTCCAGACGGAGAATGCATTGTGGAAGACCGCGAGATTCAAGGCATGTCACGAAGTGTGCCCTGTGCGGCCATGTGTGGGACAAACAGTATACGGACAAATATACGCAGGTCTTAAATTTTTTTGTACACCCTGTCAAATTCCCCATGCATCAAATTGAAAGGTCATCCGCAAGGCACTGGCACGTAAAGGTCTCCCTTGCCTTGCCCTCCATTCTTGCATAGTATCATACATTCCCAACCAGCAAATACACGACATGGAGCGTACAGCGCAAAAGCAAGCCTAGCGACCAGAAACACATTGGCATTCTGGCCGCAGTATGCCCAAACGGAGGTTGGGAGAGCGAATGGAAAATGCCCTAAAATTGAGAGTACACAGAGTGTAAAAAAAGTTACGCGCGCAAAAACAGGCCCGAGAAAGCGTACGGCTGCTCTTATTCTGAGCGCCAAGAATTTTCGCGCGCATTCCACGTGGAGGATATCATGCTTGCCCAGGCTTTTTCAGAAGTGCAACAGGCTATGGGGGTGACTCCGCAGAATACAACGGACCCTCTGGCCTTTTCAATTCAAGATACAGGAAGGCTGACCTTTGAAGTCGGCGATCAGGAAGTCCTTATTTCTCTCGCAATACCCCTTATGCCGTATGACTCGGAAACAATGGCCAAAGCCTACGCGCTCGCAGGAGTGGACCAAAAAGGCCCATATCCTCTCTGGGTCGGCCACTATAACGACTCGCTTGTGCTTATCACAGCGACCCCAGATCGCGGGGTAGCCGGAAAAGATCTTTTGCAGGCCGCCGAATTTCTCATTGATCTCTCGGCAAACGTATCGCAGGTGCGCAATGACAGCTAGAATAAACATTTTCGACAAGCAGCTCGGCATTCAGGATATTCTTGCTCCCCAAAGCAGCGAGACAATGCCTCTTGCCCGACCGCTGCCGCAGACATCCCTTCGTGAGGCGGGAATTGACGAACTCTTTGCTTCAGTGACAACCGATGCCCTCATTGAGCGGAGCCTGGTTCCTGCGACCGGGGACGGAACGATCCTTACGCCCTCCGTTTTTTCCGACTCTCTGGCCAACAGCCTGGAACTGCTCAAGGACAACAAGAACCCTGATATCAGATCGTTTGTGCGCGGCGAACTGATGCCGCTTCTCGATAACAGGGATCTGATGCAGGCCTATATCGGCCTTCTTGTCGGAGGATAGCATGCCCCTGCCTGCTCAAGAACAGAAAGTCTTGCACGTGCTTGGCTTTCTCTTTCTGCGCATGGGCCAGGCTGCGCGCGCGAAACGTCTTTTTTCAGCCTTGGTCGCTCTCAATGCCGAGGATTACTACGCCCGCTGCGCGCTGGCTCTCTCATGCATTCAGCTTGACGACGGGGAAACGGCCCTGCATGCTTTAAGCGGTATCTCTCCCGACGCACCCCTGCCAGGTGGTCCGCAAACCTATCACATTCTCCTTGCCCGGGCATACCGGCTTACCGGCAATACCCAAGAGGCGCGGGAGGAAATCGCGGCTTTCTGGCGCTCAAAACAAAGAGAAGGCTCACTCAAGTGAACGCCATTGCAACCGCACGCTCGATTGTCCAGACAGCGACAAAACACAGCGACCTCGCCCTTGTCGGTCTTCTTGTCGCTGTTATCGCCCTTATGATTGTGCCCATGCCGACGCCTGTTGTGGACACACTCATCGGGGCGAATCTCGCGCTTTCCTTCGCCATCCTCATGATGACGATGTATGTCAAAACGCCCCTTGAATTCTCTTCCTTTCCGACAATGCTCCTGTTTACGACCCTCTACCGCGTGGGCCTCAATATCACAACCACACGCCTCATTCTCTTGAATGCCGACGCAGGCGAAATTATCCAGACCTTCGGCGAATTCGCGCTCGGCGGAAATTTCGTCGTGGGCGCGGTCGTCTTCCTCATTCTCACGATAGTGCAGTTTCTTGTCATCTCGAAAGGTGCGGAGCGCGTCGCGGAAGTCGGAGCGCGCTTCACTCTTGACGCCATGCCCGGCAAACAGATGTCGATCGATGCCGATATGCGCGCAGGGGCCATTGACATGGCTGAAGCGCAAAAAAGACGCGATATCGTCGCCCAGGAAAGCAAGATGTTTGGCGCCATGGACGGTGCCATGAAATTCGTGAAAGGCGACAGTATAGCCGGCATGGTCGTCTGCGTTGTCAATATCGTCGGCGGCACAGTCATAGGCGTCACACAGCGCGGCATTGCGGCGAGCGATGCCCTCAAAATTTACGGTGTCCTGACAATCGGCGACGGGCTTGTCTCCCAAATCCCCTCGCTGATCATAGCCATCGCCGCCGGTATTCTCATCACCCGTTCCGGCGACACGCAGGTCGATGTCGGCGCCCAAATAGGCGGACAGTTCTTCGACCAGCCAAAGGCTTTGCTCATAGCTGCTGGCCTTGTTTTTCTCATCGCCCTCATCCCAGGTTTTCCCAAGCCCCAGCTCTTCACCCTGGCTCTTATACTCGCCGGCTTCTCCTATGTTTTGCAACGCATACGCAACACTCCAGAAAAACCCGATGCGCGCAGCACATTTCAGGAGTCCATGCGCTCTGCAGGCGCCCCCAAGAAAAAGACGCCGCAGCGGCCTGAAGACGACTTCTCGCCAACCATCCCCATCATCCTCGACATCTCGCAAAACCTTTCAAACTCACTTGAGTACGACACACTCAATGACGAGCTTATAGCGCTTAGAAGAGCCCTCTACTTCGATCTGGGTGTCCCTTTCCCAGGCATCAATCTGCGCATCTCAAACAGGCTCACGGATCTCGACTATGAGCTGCAGATCAATGAAATTCCGCTCACACGCGGAAGTCTTCTTGCCGGGATGCGGCTTTCGCGCGAGTCAGAGGACACACTCTCTCTTCTTGGCGTGACCCCCAAACGCACGGAAAATTTTCTACCAAACATAGAGAGCATCTGGATTGCGGAAGAGGATGCTGTGCGCCTTGAGAAAGGCGGCCTCACAACCATGACCCACTCCCAGATTCTCGCCTACCATCTCTCCCTGGTCTTAAGCCGCCACGCTGCGGACTTCCTCGGTCTACAGGAAACCAAATATCTTCTCGACCATATGGAGGAAAGAGCGCCTGATCTTGTTCACGAAGTAAGCCGCCTTTTGCCGGTCCAGCGCATTGCCGAGGTCTTCCAGCGTCTTGTGCAGGAGCAGATCTCCATACGCGATCTGCGCGGCATTCTTGAGGCCTTAATCGAATGGAGTCCCAAGGAAAAAGACATTATCATGCTCACAGAATATGTGCGGGGGGCTCTTAAGCGACAAATCTGCTATACGCATTCGCAGGGGCAGAATATGCTCCCTGCCATACTTATGGATCCTTCGGTCGAGGAGACAATACGCAAATCGGTCAGACAGACATCGGCCGGCGCTTTTCTCTCCCTGGACCCGCAGACATCAAAGCGCTTCTTAGATGCCGTGACCGAGGCTGCCGGAGACTACGAAAAACACTCACAGCCTCCAGTTCTGCTTGCGAGCATGGACATACGCCGCTATGTGCGCAGGCTCATAGAGGGCCGCCACTACGCTCTCTCCGTACTCTCCTACCAGGAACTGACCCCTGAAATCTCTGTGCAACCCTTGAACCGCATACGGCTTTAATATGGACTCAGCGACATCGCTCGCCGCACAGGCTCTTATGATGGTTCTGCAACTCTCGCTCCCACCGATTGCCGTTGCCTCAATCGTGGGTCTTGTCTTCAGCCTTTTTCAGGCCATAACGCAGCTGCAGGAGCAAACCCTCTCCTTTGGCGTGAAACTCATTGCCGTCGGCATCGCCCTGTTCCTTATGACCGACTGGCTCGCCGGAGCAATTCTCTCCTTCGCACTCACAATCTTTGACAATTTTCAACTGTTCTGACCATGATCGACTTTTTAGAACAGCTCGGCCTCTTTGCCCATCTCTCGGCCTTTCTCCTCGCCATGCCGCGTATTTTTTCGGCCGCTCTGGTTGCACCCTTTCTTGGGACAGGCGTTCTTGAAGGCACGGTCTGGTTCACCTTGGCCTTTGCCCTCTACCTCCCAATCCACCCGGCCGTTCTTCACAGTCTCACCGCAGAAACAACCATCGCCTTTCCCCTGTCCTTGACATTTGGGCTCACCTACTTCGCAATCTTTGTGAAGGAATGCTGCATCGGTCTGTTTATCGGCATCATTGCGGGACTGCCCTTCTGGGCGGTCCAGGGGGCCGGGGCCTTCATGGACAATCAGCGCGGCGCCTCGCAGGCGGAGGAAAGCGATTTTTTGACAGGAAAAAGCTCAACCCCCATGGGGATCTTCCTCTTTGAACTTCTTGTCTATCTTTTTTTCTCAAGCGGCGCTTTTCTCCTGTTCATGAGTCTTATCTACTCAAGCTATGAATTCTGGCCAGTCACGCTCTTCCATCCATCCCTCTTCACCAATCTGAATATCCCCTATTTTTTCAATAAAGAGCTGGCTGACTTCATGACAGATATCATTCTCTACGCAGCCCCAATTACCGTTGCCTGTCTCCTCGTGGACATAGCCCTTGGCCTCATCAACCGCTTTGCCCAGCAGTTAAACGCGTACGTACTCGCCATGCCGATAAAAAGCGGTGTTGCGGCCGTCCTCCTCTTTTTCTATCTCAATCTCATGATTGACAAGGCGCCGTCCATATTCCACGAAATAGAAGAAAATTTCCTCATATTTAAAACAATTCTCGGTCTCTGACATGTCCGACGAAAAAACAGAACAACCGACACCAAAACGCTTACGGGACGCCCGCGAAAAAGGCCAGGTCGCAAAAAGCCAGGATATTCCCTCAGCCGCCGCTGTTCTCTCCTTAAGCCTCTACTTTCTTGCCTTAGGACCGGATATGGCGCGCACACTGCTCGATATGACCGCCTACCCGGCCATGGTTTTTACGCAGCCTTTTGATATGGCGGTTGCCCAGATTGCAGAACTCGAATGGGAGGGAGCCCTCTCGCTTTTTTTGCCCATTCTGGGTGTTGTCCTCATCCTCGTGCTTTCCGCAAACCTTGCCCAGGTGGGCGTTCTCTTCTCCTTCGAGGCCGCCAAACCCAAGCTTGAAAATCTCAGTCCTGGAGCCTGGTTTAAAAAAGTCTTCTGCGTCAAAAACGCCTTTGAACTCTTAAAAAACATACTCAAAGTCGGCATTCTCTCCATTGCCGCCTATTCTATAACAAAGGATTCGCTGCGCGATCTCTTCCGCATCCCAAACAGCAACCTGAACTCTCTGTGGCACATCCTAGGTGAGGCAGCAATCAAGCTTCTGCTCACAACAGCCAGCATTTTCTGCGTCATCGCAGCCCTTGACTACTTTTTCCAGAAATGGCAGTTCACGAAAAACAATATGATGAGCAAGGACGAAGTCAAACGCGAATACAAAGAAAACGAAGGGGATCCGTTAATCAAGAGCAAACGCAAAGAATTCCATCAGGAACTTTTGCGCCAAGGCGCAGCGCAGAATGTCCGTAAAGCCAAGGTGCTTGTTGTGAACCCGACGCACTACGCTGTTGCTCTGGATTACGAAAAAGACCGCACCCCCCTCCCTGTCGTTTTGGCCAAAGGCGAAGGCCCGCTCGCCCTTCAGATGATGGAAGTCGCAAAGGAGGCGGGAGTACCCATTATGCGCAATGTCGAGCTTGCGCGGGCCCTCTATAACGACGGCACAGAAAATGCCTACATACCAAAGGAACTCATAGGCCCTGTTGCCGAAGTTCTCCGCTGGGTCGAGAGCCTCAAGAAAAATGGCTAAAAAAAAGCACCTGCCAGGCATACGCCGTGGTAGGTGCTTTTTCCCAGATATTACTTAAGCAGCATGCCCCGCGCAACGCTGTCCCGGACATCCTTTCCGGCAAGAGCCTCAAGAATGGTCAGGCCAAAGTCCAGCGCAAAGCCTGGTCCCTTGCCTGTGATGATATGGGCATTTGTATCGTGGACTACGCCGTCTGCCGAGAGATTCTCAATGCCCTGGTCGTTGCAGCCAGGATAGCATGTCGCCATAACCCCGTTGGCCAAAAGGCCGTGGGTCTGCAAAACAAAACCTGGCGCCGCGCAGATGGCTGCGATAAGACGGCCTTCGGCCTTCTGCTGTTTCAGCTTTTCAATCAGAATATGGCTGTCGCGGCAGTGTTCAGAGCCTGCGAGGCCTCCAGGAATCACAATGACATCGTAGGTGTCGGTAATATCGTGGATATTCGCGTCGCAGACAACAACCGTTCCGTGAGCGAGAATGACATTCTTTGTCCCGTCATCGTTCACGGCGGCCCGTGTCACTTTGACACCCCCGCGGTTTAAAATGTCGGCAGACGCCGTGACTTCGATATCCTCGCTGCCATGCGCATAGATCACAAGTGCTGTTTTCATACACTCTCCTTCCAAATGTGACAGTACCTCAAGTCTCGCACAGAAAAGGGACAATAGCAAGACGAAGAAAGATAGTCGGGCGCTCAACAGGTGCGCCTTCCAGCCCCCAAACGAGAGAATTCTTTCGCTGTGCTTTGACTTTTTTCAGGAGTGGAGGCTTTACGGAAAACGCAAAAGACAGCGCAAACGCGCATACCAGGAGAAAACGAATGCCAAAGACTCTTGTCGCCTACTTTTCTGCGCAAGGAAACACAAAGCAGGTCGCTGAAACCCTCGCGCAAGTTCTCTCAGCCGCCCTGTACGAAATTAAAGCCATGCGCCCCTACACGGCTGCCGATCTCAACTGGCAGGACGCAAAATCGCGCACATCGGTTGAAATGCACGATCCTGCCTCCCGCCCAGAACTTGCCGACACAGACGCCCCTGTGAACAACTACGAGCGCATCTTCCTCGGTTTTCCCATATGGTGGTATGTAGCGCCGACAATTATCAATACCTTCCTTGAAAGCTACACATGGACAGGGAAAACAATCATACTCTTCGCCACATCCGGCGGAAGCGGCTTCGGGAAAGCGCTTGAAAATCTGCAAAAAAGCGCGCCTGGTGCGCAAATCTATGAAGGCCAGATCTTCAAGCGCACGGTCACTGCGAATGAACTCGCCTCTTTCGCAAAGAAATTTGACTAAAAAAAAGCGTTTGTGTCGTCACTTTTGACGACACAAACGCTTTTTTCCCTTAGTGCCGTATTGCATTCACTTTCTATACAAACCGCAGGCGAACTGTCGCACAAGCAGAAGAAGAGCCAATCTATGAGCCCCTGTTTTTATAGAACGTCAATGAAACACGGGACAATTACTCATGCCTTATGCATGACATAGCGGTCGCGGCCACCCTCTTTGGCCAGATAGAGGGCGTCATCCGCATCCTTCATGAGACGCTTCATTGTGTAGTCTGAGTCATAGGAGCTCCAGCTTGCGCCGCCTATGCTCAAAGTGACCTGCTTCTCCTTCAAAGAAACGTCCGCACGGGCCTGGGCGATGAGCCGGAGCGCCACATGCTCGACTGCGACGTGCGATGCGCCAGGCAAAAGAACAATGAATTCGTCGCCGCCAAAGCGTCCGGCAAGATCCTCCCCACGAATACACCCCCGAATCAAGGCCGCAACCTTCTGCAGGATTTTGTCGCCCTCCTGATGGCCGTATGTGTCATTGACGCGCTTAAAAAAATCGACGTCAATAATCAGAAGGCCGAGGGAGTCTGTGGAATTCTTTTTTGGCTTGAGCATCTCGCATTTCTCGTCAATGCAGCGCCGGTTCAGGAGACTTGTCAGAAAGTCAATCTCTGCGTCATGAAGGATTTTCTCGTTCATCTGCTCAAGCTTTTTGTTCTTCAAATTGAGTTCGGTCCTGCTTTTCTGTAGGGCACGCAGAAGTCTCCTATTGTGGAGAATGACAAAAACCTGGCGGAAACAAAGCAGGATAAAGAGGACAATCGCCCAGAGGGAATAGATATCCTGCATCTTGTGTTTTGAGGCGATATAGGCGAGAACAGAAAAGGTGAGCAAATAGGGCAAAACGATGCGCACATACTCAAAACCCCTTGCCCATGAGCGGATACGCTCACCCTCCGTGTCGCAGGAGGACTCAGCAAGGACAGCGCCATCTTCCCCGATCTCTTTCAGTTCCTCTTCCCTCTCACTTGCATCATACAGTCCGGCAATCGCGAGCAGAAGGTGGAGTGTGCCCCAGAGCGGCTCAAAATAAGGATTCAGCTCAACGCCCAATGACGATTCAATGAATGAGAACTGATCGGTTAAAAACATGCCGAGAAAAGACAAAAGCATCAGAATGCGGGATGTGCGAAAAAAATCTTTTGGCTTGGAATTGAAAACAAGGATAAGGAGGAGAGCGACCAGCAGGATGTCGCCTATAGGATAGCAAATCTGCGTTGCGATTGCGATCGTACTCGCCTCTTTCCGCATAATCGGCGTAATGGATGTGATCGCTATGATACCGGCAGCGGCAAAAAGAGAGATAAACGAATCCAGTGAAAAGTGTGTGAGCGATAAGGACTTTTGCCGTATGCTAAACAGAAAAAAGCCAATGACACAGGTGACAGTGTTCGTAAGATAGAAGACATCGCAAACCGACGGTGATTCTGGATCAGACCCTGTGGTATGGGAGATATAGGCCCAGAGGGCATCTCCGATCAAAAAGAGAACAGCCGTCAGCAAAAACCATATCCAGGGAACCCGGTCTTCGGCTCTGTGTGCGCGTATCGCGAGTACAAAACAGGGGAGAGCCAAGACTATACCCAGAAGTTCGATAACATCAATATAGGAGAAGAAGGGTTCAATTTCAAAAAAAACAAAGGTATAGGCAACAAAAAGAAAAATAAGCATCAGGGAAATGAAAATGCATCGGGGCTTCTTCATCAATTTTTTTTCGACGTAGATACCCAGGTTTATACACCAGGGAGGAAACGTCGCCTCCGTTGTCTTTCCTGTATTGTCTCATTGGATCTGTACAAAGGTATCGTGACTCTTTTGTTGAAACAGCAGAGCGTCTCAATAATAAAGGCACTCCCTGTAGCCCTCTTCAAAATCCTTTATGATCTCAAAATATATCTTGACATTTTTTTGAAACTGAAGTCATTTTTAATAAAAGCCCTTTGTCTACTCAAGTCAGAAAAAAAGTTGCCACTTTGACTTCAAAATACCAGACTCAAGACTTGCGTTCGCAAAAATATCTGTTTATTTCTGGCAGTCAGGCTGTCCGCAGTATACTTGACAGCACGCTTAAAAGCAAATTTGGTAAACAAAGCGTACAAGAGACGAGCTTCTGCATACTTTTTGCTTACACTCCGAAGGAGAGAGAAGTGATTCATGCCGGCCTTGCAGCCTTGTTCTGTATAGCCGTTCTCTGCGTCAAAGGACGCGCGTACATCTGCCTGTGGCCTGCAGTCTTCTATATAAGCCGCGAATTCGCGCAGGCAGAATACCGCTATGTCCTCTCATTCTGTAACGGCTCTTTTGCCACGATGCCGACCTTTGCGGGCTTTTATCCCGTTGTCTGGAACACCAAGAGCATGCTTGACTGGATTCTGCCGCTCTCAGTGAGCCTCCTCTTCTGGATCATCGCAAAAAAGCGCGATAAAAAAAGAGAAAAATAGACAGGTGATCCAGTAAAACAACGCTAGGGATTCTTCTGATGAGCGATCCGCAACCTGCGGAGCGAAATACGCGTGTATCTTGTACCCAAAACTATCTTTGTACACACAGGCTCCCTGCGGTCTTCTCGTAAAGGCGCAATACTCAAAGCACATGCCTATGGGCTTATTCCAGGAACAAATGACTCTCTATGACTCGGCTTGCTCAAAAAGACAGACTTTTCTCTGTAAAAAGATTGTGTCAAGCACTGGGCAAGACACACCTGAAGATATGTAGTTGGAGGTATACCATGAAATATCTTCTTTGCATACCTTTTTTCTTCTGCGCTCTTCTGCTCACAATAACGTTGAGCGCAGCGAAACCATATGCCGACGGGCATCCGTATGATTGCGCACGAGTCCTTATCGGCCAGTATCCCATGGGCGAATGGGGTCCCCCACCCGGCCATAGACCTCCGCCACCTCCTGGCTATGGCCACAGACCTCCGCCACCTCCTGGCTATGGCCCGAGACCCGCACCGCCTCCTGGCTTTGGCCCGAGACCCGCACCACCTCCTGGCTTTGGC
>JAFTDR010000167.1 GCA_017454105.1 Desulfovibrionaceae bacterium
AGGCTACATGGATCACTCCCACACCCAGTGGCGCTTCTACGCTGCCTTCACATGTATGTGCGGCGGCCTTGTCGGTATGGCTGCGAGCCAGTATCTCTTAAGCTTCTTCCTTTTCTGGGAAATCATGAGTTCATGGTGCCTGTATATGGCACTTGCCCACGAAGGCGACAATCTCTCGCTGCGCGAGGCGTTTAAGTACTTCATGTTCAACATGGCAGGCGCCGGTTTCATCTTTGTCGGCATCTGCGTTGTTGGTCCCTTTACCCCCTTCAACGCGACCCTGCTCGCTAAGGGCGTAACCCCGAATATTGCAAACGGCGCCTTCCTTGGCATGGCTCTCCTTGCCATCGGCTTTGTCATGAAGGCTGCGCAGCTGCCTTTCCGCATTGACTGGCAGATGCACCCGGCCGTTGCCCCGACACCCGTTTCTGGTTTCATTTCGTCTGTTTTGCTTAAGAGCGCCCTTGTGGCCTTAATCAAGCTCTTTATGCTGCTTGGCGGTGGCTTTATCTTGGCCGGCGTCTTCAGCATGACCGAGCGCGAAGTGTTGAACGTCATTGTCATGTGGATTGGCGCGATCACCATCATTATGGCGGCGATCAAGGCAATGATCACCAATGGCTTAAAGCTTATGTTCATCTACTCGACCGTGAGCCAGCTTGGCTACATGGTCTTGGCTATTGGTGCAGGCACAGCCTTAGGCTACGCCGGCGGAATGCTCCACATTGTGAACCACGTCTTCTTTAAGGACCTTCTCTTCCTTATCTGCGGCGCTGTCATGTTCACGACGCACCGCGAGACTCTTGAGGAATTGGGCGGCATCGGTCGCAAGATGCCCTTTACCCTCCTTATGTTCGCGATAGCCGGCCTCTCTGTTGTGGGCGTGCCCCCGACAAGCGGCTTCTCCTCCAAGTGGCTTATCTATCACGCGCTTATGGAAGCGGGCCAGCCCTTCCTCGCTCTTCTCTCTCTTGTCGGCAGCGTCCTGACCCTCGCCTACATTGCCAAGTTTATGCATGCGGCCTTCCTCGGCCAGCCTTCACAGCATCTCGACGAAGTGCATGAGGCTCCGTGGGTTATGCGCATCTCCATGGGTATCCTGGGTGTCGGCTGCATTATCACCGGTATCTTCCCAGGTCTTGCCCTTATGCCCATCAATTCGATTCTTGCCGAATACGGCGCAAAGACTCTCGATGTGGGTCTCTCCGGCGTCCTCTCTGGTCCTGGCACCTGGAATGCGACCGGCATGTTTATCATGATGGCCCTTGCTTTCTACTGCGGTCACTGGTTTGTGCGCCGCTTCACCCATCTGCGTGAGATCGACATCTACACCTGCGGTGTTCCTGTCAGCCAGGCCACTTCGCGCATGGATCCGACGAGCGTCTTCGGTTCTCTTAAGAATCTTACGCAAGGCCTTGTTTCCCGGGAGGTTCGTTAATGGATACTTTGCTGGGCATTCTCCACATGTGTATTTTCCCCGGGGGCATCTTTGCTCTTGTGATTGGATTCTTCTTTAAAGGCCTTGACCGCCGGGTCGAGGCCCGGCTCCAGCGCCGCGTGGGCCCGCCGTTAATCCAGCCCTGGCTTGATACGGCAAAACTTCTGACAAAAGAAACCCTGATTCCTAAAACTGCCTGCGTCCAGGCCTTCTTGATAGCACCAGTTGTCGGCTTCGCCGGCATGGCTGTGTGCGCGGCCTTTATCCCCGTACCCGGTGTCTTTGACGGCCTCTACAATATGGGCGATTTGCTCGTCCTCTTCTACCTTTTGCCCATTCCGGCAATTGCCGTCATGATGGGCGGATCGGCGTCAAGCTCGCCCTTCGGCGCGGTCGGTTTCTCGCGCGAGATGATCATCATGCTCGCCTACGAGACGCCCCTCCTTATGATCCTGCTCTCTGTCGCCATGCTCGTTGGCAAGAGCCTAAACGGCGGCGACTGGGGTGCTGAGTTCTCGCTGCTTAAGATTGTCGAGTGGCAGCAGGAGAACGGATCGCTTGGCTTCAATCCTGTGATGATTCCGGCCTTCCTGGCCTATCTTATCTTCCTGCCTGGCACCATGGGTGTTGCCCCCTTCGATATTCCTGAAGCGGAAACCGAAGTTGTCGAAGGCCCGCTGCTTGAGTACGGCGGTCCTCTCTTAGCCCTCTTCCATGTCGGCTCGGCTCTTAAGACCTTTGTCGTTTTGGGACTTGGCGTTGCCATGTTCTTCCCTGGAACCCTGGGAGACTTCTGGCTGCTCAATCTCGTCTGGTTCGTATTAAAGTGCCTTGCCCTCATGCTCATCTCGCTGACTCTGGTCAAGTCGGCGACAGGCCGGTACCGTATCGACCAGGCCTTCCGTTTCTTCATCATGATTCCGACTATGCTCGCACTTTGCAGTCTTTTGCTGGTCTGGCTGATATAAGGAGGATTGCATGGCTTTTGACGATTTTCTCAAAAAGAATTCAGTACGCTCGCCATGGCTGTTCCGAATCAATGCCGGATCCTGCAATGGCTGCGATGTTGAACTTGCGACAACGGCCCTTATTCCCCGCTATGACGTGGAGCGTCTTGGCTGCCGCTACTGTGGGAGTCCCCGCCATGCGGACATCGTCCTGATCACAGGCCCGCTGACAACACGTATCCGCGATCAGGTCTTGCGCGTCTGGAATGAAATTCCCGAACCCAAGGTGACCGTTGCTGTCGGCATTTGTCCCATTTCCGGCGGTGTCTTCCGCGAGGGGTATTCGATTGACGGACCGCTTGACCGCTACCTTCCGATCGACGTGAATGTGCCCGGCTGCCCGCCTCGTCCCCAGGCTATCCTTGAGGCCGTGGCCCTTGGTCTGAAGATTTGGAAGAAAAAGCTGGGGCTGGAGGAATAATATGCCAGGCTTTCTCAAAGTTCTTTTCCGCAATCTGCTTGAAGGCCCAAGTACTGATCCCTTTCCTTTAGTGCCCGAAACCTTCACTCCCGACCGTCTGCGCGGGCGTGTCGTCATCGATCCCGATCTCTGCATGGGCTGCGGCATCTGCAAATATGTCTGCGTCGCAGGCGCCATCAATATCACAAGGCGCGAAGACGGACACACGATAACAGTGTGGCACAATGCCTGCTGCCGCTGCGCGGCCTGCCGCCAGTACTGCCCAATGAAGGCGATTAGCCTTGTTCCAGACTGGCATTCGGCCCATCCCCAGGAGGACAAGTACAAGGTCACAGAGCAGCAGTCGATTGCCTATGAGCCCTGCGCTGTGTGCGGGAAGATGATGCGTCCTCTGCCGAAGGCCCTTGTCAGCAAACTCTATGCGAACAATCCCGATGTAGACGCTGAGCATGTGCGGACAATCTGTCCCTCCTGCCGCAGGCTTGAGGATGCACGGCGTTCCGCTGGACTGCCGCCTGCAGAGTCCAAACCAGCCGTCGAGTAGGGTTCCCGTGCGAGAATCGCAACTGAAGATATGATTCATTTCATAAGGATGAACTATGCAGGATATCATCAAGGGACATCCGCAGCTCATTGATGGGCTTGCGAAACTCTGTCCCAATGAACAGGCCATCAAACACACAAGCGACTTGTACGGCAACGGCTACCACTGGTTCCGGCTGACAAGTCCCCACAATATTAAAGAGGCTGCCCGCATACTGAAGGGGTTCAGAGCGCGTCTTGCCATGATTTCCGCCTATACGAATAAGGAGGGCGGGGACGAGGCGAAGGAACTCTGCTATCATTTCGATGTCGAAGGGACGATCTACAACCTGACTGTCGCCCAGAACAGGGAGTGGCCGATTGTGCCTTCCATTACCCCCGAGTTCGCGAACGCCGACTGGCACGAGCGCGAGATGATGGAACTCTACAGCGTGCAGGTTACCGATCATCCCAATCCGAAACGGCTTTTCCTCGACGAAAAACTCGATGCCGGCCTTCTGGCTACTGCCGTACCTCTGTCTGTCATGATGAACGGGGCAAGCTCCAAGGATCTTTGGGAACGCATTCTGAGTGAAAAGGAGCAGCAGAAATGAGCGTAAGCACCTATACAATGCCCCTGGGTCCCGTGCATGTCGCTCTCGAGGAACCCGTCTACTTTCATCTGACCGTCGAAGGCGAGAACATCAAGAATGTTGAACTCACCTCCGGCCACGTTCACCGCGGCATGGAGCAGATGGCCATGCGCCGCACGCTCGTCAAGAACGTGACTTTGACAGAGCGCGTCTGTTCCCTCTGCTCGAACAGCCATTCTTTTACTTACAGCATGGTTGTTGAGAACGCCCTGCAGCTTGCAATTCCTGAGCGCGCAAAATACTTGCGTGTCATGGCTGAAGAGATCAAGCGCCTTGCTTCGCACCTCTTTAATGTCGCAATCCAAACACACATCGTGGGCTTTAAGTCCCTGTTCATGCACATGATGGAAGTGCGTGAAATCATCCAGGATGTGAAGGAGACCGTCTACGGGAACCGCATGAATCTCGCCTCGAACTGCATTGGCGGTGTGAAATGCGATGTGACCGACGAGCTGATTGAGTATATCTTGAAGCGCTTAGACGAGTTTGAGCCGAAGATTGAAGAATTGCGCGATATCTTTACCACAAACCACATCATGCTGACCCGCACAAAGGGTCTGGGCATTCTGCCGCCTGAGGACGCGCTTGCCTTAGGTGTGGTCGGCCCTGTCGCCCGCGGATCCGGCATCGTGCGCGATGTGCGTCGGGATTCCCCCTATGCCGCCTATCCTGATCTGGACTTTGACGTCATAACTGAAGAGGGCTGCTGTGTGCATTCGCGCGCCATGGTCCGCATTCGCGAACTCTTCGAGTCAGTCAAGCTTATCCGCCAGTGCTGTGAGCGCATGCCCAAGGGGCCGGTCTTTGTCCACATGGGCAAGATTCCGGTTGCTGAGGCCTTCGCCCACTCCGAGGCCCCGAGAGGCGAGGTGAGCTACTATATCCGCACAAACGGAACGGACACGCCGGCCAGGCTTAAGTGGCGTGTGCCCTCCTATATGAACTGGAAAGCCCTGAGCGTTATGATGAAGGGAGCGCAGATCGCCGAGGTCGCGCTTGTCCTGAACAGCATTGATCCCTGCGTTTCGTGCACTGAACGGTAATTGTGTGCGAATAGATCCTTGGAGTCGTCATGCATGAAGCGAGCCTCTGTCAAGGGCTTCTCGACCTTGTTCTTGAAACCGTAGACGGCGCAGCTTCCCAAGGGAAGCCTGTGCGCAGGGTTACTGAGATTGTCTGCGAACTGGGTCTTTTTTCTTGTATTGAGCCTGTCACGCTCGCTTCGTGTTTCGAACTCTTTGCAGAAAACACCCTCGCAAGTGGTGCGAAACTGACTATCAGAAAAGCGCCGCTCGACTGCCGCTGCCAAGCGTGCGGACACACCTTTACTGCCCATGAGCGCTTCTTTTCCTGCCCAAACTGCGGGGGTGATAACATCCATTTCGACGGTGGACACGGGCTTATGCTTCTCTCTCTCAGCGTCGATACCGAAGACACCGAGGACACCTGTGACACCCATGAAGCCGTTGAAACCGTTGATACCGAGGAATAAAACATGCAAGAACACGTTCAGGTTGATTCCAGCAAATGCAAGGCCTGTCGTCGCTGCGAGTTTGCGTGCATAGCCTCACATCATGGCATTGACATTAAAACTGCCATGAAGATGAAGGACACGTATTCGCCACGCTGCTGGGCTTTCAAGGGAGACGACTATAAAACATCGGTGCGCTGCCATGGCTGCAATCCCGCGCCATGCTGTGCTGTCTGTCCGACAGGCGCGCTTGAGCAGAATAAAGACGGGTCCTTTACCATCCATCAGGAGCTGTGCGCAGGCTGCATGATGTGCATGGCCGCCTGCCCCTATGGTGTCATCTCGCCTGAAATGCTCGCAAATCCTGTTGCCGACGCGCAGAACGCCCCTGACAAGTTGGCTATTGCTGTGCGCTGTGATCTCTGCCACGACTGGCGCATTGAAAAGGGTGTCGAGTATACGGCTTGTATGGAAGCCTGCACGACACGGGCATTGATTCTTGTGAAGAGCGACGGCACAATCGTTGAGGCGCCGGCTCCGGTCAAGAAAGCTGCAAAACCGCAGGTTGCCGAGAAACCGGCGGCTAAGCCTGAAGCCCCGAAAGCTGAAGCCCCCAAGGCTGAGGCTCCGAAAGCTGAAGCCCCCAAGGCCGAAGCTCCGAAGGCTGAAGCCCCGAAGCCTGAAGCGCCAAAGGCCGAAGCCCCGAAGCCTGAAGCCCCCAAAGCCGAAGCGCCAAAGGCTGAAGCCAAGGCGGCTGACGACGACAAAAAGGGCAAGAAGAATATCAATAAGAAGAAAAAATAGTCCACGCTTTGCCTTTGCACCCGTAATGCATGGATGATGCATTTTTGCGGCGTATCCATATCAGGCTCTATTGGCCCGTTGTGGATACGCCGCACTGTTTCAAGGCTCGGAGCGACGTTTGGAGGCGCAACAATGAGTTTGCAGGAGAGGCTGCCTGTCTGGTCTGTCAGTTTGGGCTGTCCCAAGAACCGTGTGGATACGGAGCGCTGTCTTGGATCCCTTGGGTGTACAATTGTCCCTGTCGAGAGGGCGGACCAGGCTGACCTTGTCCTGATCAATACCTGCGCCTTTATTGAGTCTGCGGTGCGGGAGTCTCTCAAGACTATTTTTGACGCGCTTGAGGCGTGCAAGGATGCTGGGCGTTCGCCCCTCTTTGTGGTTGCTGGCTGTCTTGTTGGCCGCTACGGAAAGGCGACACTTGCCGGCGAGATCACGGAGGTTGATCTTTGGCTTGAGACCGCGAGCATGGCCTTCTGGCCTTCGATGATTCAAGAGCGACTGTTTGGACAGGCCATTCGTGCGCAAGGCCGCCTTCTTTCAACTGGGCCGAGCTATGCTTGGCTTAAGATCGGCGAGGGCTGCCGGCATCGCTGCGCGTTCTGCACAATCCCTCAGATTCGCGGGCCTCTTGTTTCGGATGAGGCTCAGGCTCTGCGAGAGGAGGCGAAGACACTGGTCGACAAGGGAGTGCGTGAGCTTGTCTTAGTCGCCCAGGATGTGAGCGCGTGGGGGAGTGAGAAGGGGAAGAGCCTCTGCGATCTTTTGCCGACTCTTGCCGAAATTGACGATCTTACCTGGCTTAGGCTCCTCTATCTCTACCCGAGTGGGATAAGTGAGGCGCTTTTGACCTGCATGCGGGATATTGGAGCGCCTCTTTTGCCGTATTTTGACATACCAATTCAGCACGTTGAGCCAAGCATCTTAAAGGCCATGGGCCGGCCAGACACAGACGATCCCCGCGCCCTCCTTGACCGAATACACGCTGTCTTTCCTGACGCGGCGCTTAGGACGAGCCTAATTGTCGGTTTCCCTGGCGAAACAGACGAGGACTTTGAGAGTCTCGCCCGTTTTGTCGAGGAGGGGCATTTTCTCCACCTTGGGGTTTTTGCCTATTCCGCCGAGGAAGGTACGCGGGCTGCGGGCTTTCCAAATCAAGTGCCCAAGAGTGTAGCCACTGCGCGCCGTGACAGGCTTATGGCCATACAGCACGCCGTCTCGCGTAAAAAACTCCTTGCCTCTGTTGGCAGCACTCTGCCAGTTCTTATTGACTCAGCCCACCCAGAGTGGCCCACGCTTTTTAAGGGCAGGGTCTGGTTTCAGGCGCCTGAGATCGACGGCATAACCTACATAAGTGCTGAGAGTAGCCCAGGATCCCTTGTCCAGGCGGAAATCGTCGAATCAATTGACTATGATCTGACGGCACTTGAGCTTCCTTAAGCTCCGAGCAAGTGATTGTCACGACGCCTAAGGTGCTCTTCATCTCATTGTATATTCCAGCTAGTACCGACTTCTCTAAATCCATGTTGTAAAAATACGCTGGGGCCCCCTACGCTGCAAGGACAGTAGAGCGTATACGATGCACACGTATTTGCTAAAACAGTACGAGAAACAAACTGAGATTTTTACGAACGGGGGCCAGCATAGAGTCAGGTATTTTCAACGGTACGTCGCAATTTTTTTTGACCGCAGTCTCTACTCGCGACGCCTAGGATCTTTTTCCTTCCCTTTTTGGCAGTGGAGTACTGGCTCTGTCCAAAAAAAATCCGCGTGTACGAAGTACAATACTATCGCTCAACACTGGACCGGAACTTCTCATGCTGCGGGCCTTCATCTGCCTCTGTAGTCAGTGGCTGCAAAAGGGAAGCAATGCTTTGTGCAACTGAAAAGCCTGGTTCTTTGGGGGCTCGAGATTGAGCGATATACTGGTACTCCGTACACGCGGAAAAAATGGAGAGGGAAGACGGCAACCGTCGCGAGTTACCATACAGAGGATGGCAAAAGAGCGCGGCTTGCTGGCTTTACGCTTTGCAATTGGCCACAAAAAAAGCCGCACAGTGTGCGGCGTATGAAATCAAAGATTTTGGGCGTACCAGTCGCCCGCAAGCCTAAGACCAGAGCGGACATCGTATTTGGGGGCATAGTGCAGGGCCCTTTTTGCCTTGCTTATGTCTGCGAGCGAGTGCCTGACATCGCCTGCGCGGAAGTCTCTGTAGACTGGCGCAAGATCCTTTCTGTCCTCTTTGTGGCGGAGGACTTCCTCCTTAATTGCGAGAAAGAGTTCGTTCAAGGTGATGCATTGGCCAAAGGCCACGTTGTAGACGGAGTTTCTTGCGCTCTCATCCGCAGTACTTGCCAGAATGTTTGCCTGGATGACATTGTCGATATAGCAGAAGTCGCGCGTGGTTTCCCCGTCTCCGTTTATGTAGACGGTCTCGTTTTTGAGCATGCTCGCAAACCACTGCGGAATCACAGCCGCATAGGCTCCGTAAGGGTCTTGGCGTTGGCCGAAGACATTGAAGTAGCGCAGTCCGATAGAGGTGAAACCGTAGCAGCGTGCCCAGACATCGGCATAGAGTTCGTTCACGTACTTGGTCACAGCGTAGGGCGAGAGAGGATTGCCGATATGCTCTTCGACTTTGGGCAGATCCGTTGAGTCGCCGTAGGTAGACGAGGAGGCCGCGTAGACAAAGCTCTGAACCTTCGCGTCTCTTGCCGCGATGAGCATGTTGAGAAAACCATCTATATTGCAGCTGTTTGCGAGTGTCGGATCCTCGATGGATCGTGGAACAGATCCCAAGGCCGCCTCGTGGAGAACGTGTGCTGCTCCCTTGCAGGCAGTGTGGCAGGTCTCAAGATCCCTGATGTCGCCCTTGATAAAGGTAAAATTCTTCCAAAGGCTCTCGCCAACGGCCTCATGGACCATGTCGAGATTTTTCTGGTAGCCTGTTAAGAAGTTGTCCAGGCCTGTGACCGTCTGCTTGAGTGTCAGGAGCCGTTCAAGAAGGTTTGAGCCGATAAAGCCGGCAACGCCGGTGATGAGCCAGTGCGAGGGGTTTTTTTCGAGTGCCTCGCAGGCGCGTGCGTACTCTGTCATAGGACGTCCTTTGTGAAAATGAATTCTTGCCTCTAGCATAGGGTATTTGTGTGCGCTCTGCAAGCAGGCCGCTTGAGTTCGTGCAAAAAAGGTGGTAGCAGAGCCCCGGGAGGGGAAAATGACAGTTTTAATTCTCGGCAATCAAAGCCGGTCTGTATACAATTTTTGGTCCGTTCTCATACGCCATCTTTTAGCAGAAGGGCACACTGTTCTTTGCGCGGTTCCAGACAGCTGCGCGCCCAAGGAGCGGGAGGCCGAAGAGGATGCGCGGGGGCGACTTGAGCGCGCGGTCTCGCGTCTTCTCACCTATCCACTGAGCCGCAAAGGTTTAAATCCCTTTGCCGATTTGCGCACCCTCTGGGCGCTGTATCGGCTCTTCCGTGCAGAACACCCGGATCTGCTTTTTACCTCGACCATTAAGCCTGTCATCTATGGCTCTCTCGCTGCACACTTTGCCGGTGTTCCGCGCATCTACGCGACAATTACCGGACTAGGCTACACCTTTGAGCGCGATTCCGTAGCCAAGCGCGCGATCCACGCGTTAGCTGTGTTCCTCTACCGCACCTCCCTCGCCCATGTGAGCGGCGTTTTTTTTCAAAACGAGGACGATCGCGCAACCTTCAGAGAGGCCAAAATCCTTGGGGAGAACGCAAAAATTTTCATGGCGCGCGGGACAGGCGTCGACACAGGCCGCTTCGCCTATGTCCCCGCAAAGAAGCCAGACCCCGAGTTTCTCTTTCTCTTTGTCGGCCGCCTGCTTGTCGCAAAAGGCCTAGATGCCTACGCCCAAGCTGCAAAGCTTCTTCGGGACCGCTATCCCATGGCGCGCTTTCAGATTGTCGGCCCAAAGGAGAGTGGGCCTGGGGCCTTGCCCTCCAGTCTTCTAGACCAATGGGTGAGCCAAGGCCTTATCGAATATCTTGGGGAGACGCGGGATGTGCGGCCTTACCTTGCGGCCTGCCATGTCCTCGTGCTTCCTTCCTGGCGCGAAGGCACCCCAACTGCTGTTATGGAGGCCATGAGTGTTGGGCGGGCTTGTATTGTGACGGATGTTCCGGGCTGCCGGGAAGTTGTCCGCAATGGTGAGAACGGCTACGTTGTGCCGGTCAATGACGCAGAGGCCCTTGCGCACGCTATGGAGCAGTGCGTGACAGAGTATGACAGGACCGTTGCGATGGGGATTGCCGGCCGGGAGATGGCCTGTCGGGAATTCGATGCGGACCGCGTGGCAGAGAAAATTCTTCTTGATATGCAGTGCTGCGCTGCAAACGGATGCGATCATGATTAGTGCGTACAGAAGAGCCTTGCTGCAGGCCCTGGATGTCCTCTGTCTTTTGATTGCCCTGGCTCTTGCGGAATTGACAACAATTCCGCAGGATCTCAATGTGTTCTTGGACTATACCGGGGCATCCCTGTTCACCGTCTTTTTTTACCTCCTCTTCTTGTACATAACCGATGCCTACAAGGTCGGTTTCGAGGATTTCAGGGAGACCATGGGCCGGCTTCTTGTCGGCTGCGTACTTGGCATATTGTCCAGCACAGTTGCCTCGTATGCCTTTGACCATTGGCGTTTTGACCGGATAACGCTCGTCTTTCTCTTCGCTGTGTCCACAGCGCTTTGTCTTGCCTGGCGCGGATTCTACTATAGGAATGCGGAGCGCCTGACCCATCCCTTACGGGTACTTTTGGTTGGTGTGGACAGGGCAGGAAAAGTTCGGCAGCTCTTAAGTGAGGGCCTGCCTAAGGCGAAAATCTTGGGCTATGTCGGCGAGGAGGGGCAGGATACGGCTGTCGGCCCCTGTCTTGGGGCTCCCTTTGACACATTGCGTATTGCCAGGGAAACACAGGCAACCATGATTGTCCTTTTGCCTGACGCGCCAATTGACGACGATATCGCTCATGAGCTGCTTATGGCGAAGCTTGGCGGGAAGATGGTTGTTGATATTCGAAGTTTCTACGAGCATGTCGTAAAACGCCTGCCTCTCTCCCAGATTACCGAGGAGTGGCTCCTCCTAACAGAGGGCTTCTCACTCAATACCCGCGGATCCTTGCGCAGATTAAAACGAGCTGTCGATGTCTTCTGCTCTCTACTCCTGCTTATTCCTGCCGCGCCGATCATGCTTTTGACAGCGATTATCATCCGCTTTGAATCGCCTGGCCCTGTGATCTACCGTCAGGATAGGGTGGGGCTCTACGAGAAGGAGTTCACCCTCTATAAATTCCGTTCAATGCGTACAGACGCTGAGGCGAATGGGGCTGTGTGGGCTAAGGCAAATGACAGCCGGGTTACGCGTTTTGGCCGCTTTATACGCAAAGTCCGCATTGACGAGCTTCCCCAGATCTGGAATATCCTGAAAGGGGATATGAGCTTTATCGGCCCACGGCCCGAGCGTATGACTTTTGTCGAGAAGCTGAAAAAGGACATTCCCTATTACAGCATGCGCCATACGGTTAAGCCCGGCTTAACCGGTTGGGCCCAGGTCTCCTATCCCTACGGGGCAAGTGAGGAGGATGCGCGCTTTAAGCTTGAATACGACCTCTACTATATTAAGAATATGTCTCTCTTGCTCGACATCCATATTATTTTTAAGACAATAGGCGTTGTTCTGTTTCCAAAGGGCGCGCGCTAAGGCTGGCCTTTTTTCGCGCATTCGCTCTCTTGTCAAGACAAAAGCAGTGCGCCTTAGGGCTCCTTATCCAATTTGTCCTAACAAAGACCGCCCCTGTTTGCTACGATGTTCTTGTGCGAATTTGCATACAAACACACGTATTTTTCTTGTGAATGAGAAGGGCTGTACTCAGGATTATTCCTGGGTGCGGCCTCTTTTTACAAAGAGTTGTCGCCGCTCACAGGCCAACGAAGTCTCATTGCTCAAGCTAGGATGAAGACGCATCGTTTCCGGCAATCTTGCGTGGCTTAGAGCGAAATCTTCTTGCGCAAACAAAGGGGGGAGTACGAGTTTCCCCGTTACTTGGACGAAAGTAGATGTGCTTTTCTCTCGCCCAAGTGAGCGTACGCCAGAAAAAAGCAGAGACGAGAAGGCACAAAGAGGGTGCATTGCTAGAATTGGCAGAAATCGCACGCAAGGCGAAGTGTTTTCCTGGAACGTGAGCGCTGCAGTCGAGGCTTGTAGTAAGCCCTGCAATGTAGGGAAGTATGGTGTATCCGCTCACTGGGTATCGGTACTATGCAGGTTGTAAACCTCCTCAAACTGTGCCAGTGACAGCATCGTTCGCTTTCTATCGTCAGCGATACAGTAGAAAATCGACTATACTCGACCGCACATTGATTTTCCGCAGAACGCTTAGAGTGACACGCTGACATCGTCCACCTAGGGGAAAATCTTTATGAGGCTGAGTATAAAAGGCGCGATTCCGCAGTCCCCCCGTGAGCGGATACAGTATGAGGGCTCACCAGTCTACCCTAAGGATTGAAGAAGTCCCTTCGGACTCCTGGCAGATGGACTTTTTGAGATGATGTGGCGTTCCCCAGTCATTGGAACCAGCATTCTACCGTACACCAGTGATCTGATGAAAAAAATAAAGTTATATTGATTTTATATATGTAGTATATTTCTAGAATTAATAAGGAAGAATTATGCAAAAATCTACGATATGTGATATGAATCGTCTGTCACTCGGTTTACTGAGATTTGAAAATATACGAAAAAGTAATATGATTTATCAGATTGCAAGTCAAAGAAGTCCTATATTTTTTTCACGTCCCAGGAGATTTGGTAAGTCGCTTCTTGTCAATACATTGTCAAGCCTTTTCTCAAATAGATTGGAGTTTTTTCACGATCTTTACATTGAAAAAATATGGAATGATAAAAAATATAAAGTTGTTAAATTGGATTTTTCAAGATTTGCAGGCAAAAAAATGAGAAGTTGAAGGGTGAGTTATCTGATAAAATTATTAGGGAATTTAACGCAGAAGGCATTGCACTGACCAATGCAATTGGCATCAGAGACCCTGATAGTGTTTTAGATGAAATTCTTCAAAAAGTACCTGATAATAGCACTGTCCTGCTCATTGATGAGTATGATGCTCCCTTGACACGCCGTATAAATGAGCCTGAGGAGCTAAAAGAAGTACTTGATGTATTAAGCGATTTTTATGCTACAGTAAAAGAGTATTCAGACAAATTTCGTTTAATATTCATTACTGGAGTGACAAGAGCGAGCCATGTCTCTATTTTTTCTGCGTTTAATAATCTCGTCGATTTAAGTCTTGAAGAGAATTTAATGCTTTACTTGGTTTTACACAGACTGATTTACAACAATACTTTAATTTATATGTAGAGAATGCTGCAAAAGTCTTGCAAATGGAAAAGAGAGAAGTCTATAGGAGACTTGAACAATATTACGATAGGTACCAATTCTCTATCCAAGCAAATGAAAGTTTATATAACCCATGGTCAATAATGAGTTTTTTTAAACTTCCTAAAAATGCTTTTATAAACTACTGGTTTGAATCTGGCAGCATAAGTTCCCTAATCATGCAATATCTTAAAATAAACGAAAAATTTGATTTTCTAAATTATACTGATCGTGAAGTATATATAAGCAATAAAGATCTTTCGAATCATTATGAAATAAACGCTATTCCTCATGAAATATTCCTGTATCAAGTTGGCTATCTAACTATAGAAAAATCACAAAATAACACAGCACATTTGATTATGCCCAATGCTGAAGTCGAGGACAGCCTCCTTAACCTGTATCTTGTTGGGAATAAATTGAAGCCAAAGAATGATACACAATTATTAATTGATGAGATCTATAAATATATAGATAAAAGAGATTTACCAGTAATAATAAAAATTTTTAATGGAATATTAAATGATTGTGTGTCAATTCTAAGCAAGATTTTCCAAGATGAACGCTCTGTTCGAGATCTCATCTATGCTGCACTGCCTCAGGAAATCTATCTGGAAAAAATTAAGGAACGAGAGAGTGCAAAAGGCTGGTCTGATCTTGAGCTTATCACAAGACAAACACATATGGTAATTGAATTTAAAAGAACCAACCCGAATCGAAAGCCCGAAGAGTGTTTGAAAGAAACTGTAGAACAAATCAAGTGTAAAGAATATGGTATAGGCGCTTTTGAAAGATGTAATTTGTATAGAGTAGCTATGGTTATATCTACAGAAAAGAGGAAAATACTTCCTGATTTTTGTATGGAAGTTGTGTGATGAGTGTCTAAGGAAGCTGGTATACAGTATCCGCTCACGGATGTACTGTACCTCGTCGTACCTCTGAGGCTTGCGGTCTTTGTCGACAATACCATACCTAGCGAAGCTGCCCCGTATGACACTATACTCTGCTCCACTATGATTCTTCCTCTTCCGGCCAATCGAAGTCGCTCCCTTTGGCCGCATAGGGAAAATTATTATGCGTTCGGGTAGAGTACAAGATACGACAAGACTGGTACACATCATTCAAGAGAAGCGAAACAGGTCGGAGGGCTGCCTGTATTGTGTCGCTCACGGGTACGGTGCGGTTTTTTCGACTACCCCGCTCTCTCCCTTGCATGCAGAAGAATCCATACAGGCTCAAAGTACTCGTTGTATCCCTGGGCAATACCGGCCGATTGCGGCTTTCCGTTTAATGCTCTGCGGAAAAGCATTGTGCGGTCGAGTATACAAAGCCTTAAAGGGCATTGAGGGGAGATGCGCGAGGTATATGCGGCGTGTCTGTATGTGCTGTTCCAGTTGACACAAATTCCCCTGCTTTGTATCTTTCCTCGTTACAAGCAGTCTCGAGGATTGAAGTATCTGGCTTTACAGTGCGGTCTCCCTCTTGCAAAAAAAGCCAGTTTTTTTCTATCTCAAGTACACGTGTGTCTGCGCAGGATTTTAAAAGTACCTGTGTGCAGGCCCCAAACATTTTTTGACAGCTTGTGTTTGCGGCAAGAAAGACATGTTCTGCGCAAGGGGCAATTTAGCGCGTTGCGCGGAATTTTTTTTGTTGTAGGCTCCAAGCGTACTGCGGGCATACAGTTGTACGCGATGTGGCTACGAAGTCCCCGAAGTCCCTTGTTCTGGACATCGGGCAGAGTTACTTTTTTTATGTAGGTCTCTTTCCATTGGGCACCTGAGAGGTGTCAAAGGAATCCAATATGGCACGGCTTTGAACGAGGACAATGAGAATCCACGTTGTGCGATTCTTGTAGGCGGGGAGGGCGTCTTGTCAGCTCTCCCCGATTGGCGTGCGGGCGTATGCCCGCCTGTTTTCCAAGTATGAGGAGAGTTGTGTGAAGAAAAACTTTTTCGCAACGACCCCAGGGATTATGGTCGTGGGCGCTGTCATTGGCGTGCTTGCCATTGTTTTGCAGAAATTGGGCAATCCCGCAAACATGGGCATTTGTGTTGCCTGTTTTGAGCGGGATATCGCGGGTGCTTTGGGCCTGCACAGAGCTGCTGTTGTGCAGTATGTGCGACCAGAGATTCTCGCCTTTGTTCTTGGGAGTCTTCTCGCCTCAATTGCAACGCGCGAGTTTCGGCCGCGTGGCGGTTCGGCACCGCTCACGCGTTTTCTGCTCGGCATGGTCGCGGCGCTAGGAGCCCTTGTCTTTCTTGGCTGCCCCTGGCGCGCGATTTTGCGGCTTGCTGGAGGAGACGCAAATGCCCTCTTTGGTTTTGCCGGACTTGCGGCCGGTGTCTTTATTGGAACGCTTTTTTTCCGGCGCGGCTATTCTCTTGGACGATCTGTTCCGCAGTCAACAGGCGCGGGCCTAGTCTTTCCTGCCCTTGTACTCGCCCTTCTTTTGTGCGCCCTCTTCTTTCCGCAGATTGCCGGTCAGGCAAAGTCCGGCCCGCTCTTTTATTCGGCAAAAGGGCCAGGGTCGATGCACGCACCGTTTTGGATCGCCTTTGGCTGTGCGCTCATAATTGGTGTCATTGCCCAGAGAAGCCGTTTCTGCACAATGGGGGCGCTGCGCGACCTCTTCCTTTTCCGTCAGACCCATCTTTTTATGGGGATTCTCGCTCTCTTTGTCTGCGCGCTCATTATGAATTGCGCAACAGGCGGTTTTCATTTTGGTTTTGAAAAACAGCCGGTCGCCCATACGGAGAGTCTCTGGAATTTCTGCGGCATGATGACAGCTGGACTTGCCTTTGCCCTTGCCGGTGGCTGCCCAGGACGTCAACTCTTTATGGCCGGTGAAGGCGATAGCGACGCGGCTCTTTTTGCCCTGGGCATGCTTGTTGGTGCGGCCTTTGCCCACAATTTCGGAACAGCGAGTTCAGGCGCAGGCCTTGGGCCCTACGGTATCCACGCAACTGTCATTGGTTTTCTTGTCTGCCTTGTGATAGGCTTTGCCCACTGCAAGCGGGCATAAGGGAGAATCGCTATGCGAGAAATTGACACACGGGGTCTTTCGTGCCCGCAGCCGGTGCTTCTTTTTCACGAGGCGGCGAAAGCCGATGCGCAGTCGCCCATGGACATCCTTGTGGACAACGAGGCGAGCCGAGAAAATGTCACACGCGCGGCCACAAAGCTTGGCTGGCAGGTCACGCAGAAAGATGAAGAGAGTGGAGTGACCCGCCTTCTTCTGCGCAAGGAATAATTGCCGTTTTGTCTAATAAACAGGCCGTACTCAGGTTTTGCCTGGGTACGGCCTGTTTTTCGTAGGAGTGTGCATGTCTTTTTTTTCAGCGCTTGCGGGATTGTTCAGACAGAAGAAAGAGACGCCTGTTCTGTCCGGTTCCTTTTTTACTTTTCAAAGTACTGGGGATGTGATGCGCGCAGAGCGCGTGTTGCGCGAGGCTGGCTTTGCCGTTGAGGTCAAGGGCCCGCCCCCTTGGCTTCAGACAGGCTGCGATATGGTTCTTGTCTGTGATTGTGTGCAGGAGGTGGGCATTCGGCGCGTTCTTGAGGAGAACCATGTCCCGCCTGAGCAGGTCTATCCGGTTAGTGAGGCAATGCTTGCGCCGGTTTCCCTTGTCTCTGTGACGGATTTCGGCGACTGGTTTATGGTCAAGGCGGCCAATATGAAGATCACTGTGGCCTACGACACAGGGTGTATTGTCAATGTTTCTGGCGGCGGCTGTCCAGATGTGCCCTATCTTGCTGGGCTTCTCCTTGGCCAGTCTATTGACACGGCAGAGGAACCGAGGCTTGGCGGAAAGACCCTCTGCTCGTATGCGCTGCAAAAGGCATTTGAGGAGGCTCGACGGCTGTGGCGAACTCATCATGGCTCATAGTTGGCACAATCCCAGACGAGTCCCTGCCCATTCTTTTTGGTCAGGTCAGCTGGAAGGATGGCATTGTGCGTGTCGGAGAAAACGCTCTTCCCCTAGGCCGAGGCACAGCCGCGCTCCTTGCGGCGCAGGCGAGCGCGTGTTCTGCACTTGGGTGTGAGGCCCCCTATGCCTGGCTTGTCGGGGACACGGGTTCTGGCAAAAAAAGCAGAATGCTCTATGCGAATATTGTCGAAGAAAGTGAGCGACTTGGCTTTCAGGGAATTACCTTCCACTATGCCTATCCGGATGTCGACTGGCATAACCGCATTTTGCTAGCGCTTGAGCGTGTGGATCCTCGGCCCATGCTTGTTGCGGACGCGGGCTTCATGTATGTTGCGAAAATGAGCGGCTATGCGGCGTCCTACGATCTGTTTACTCCGGATCTTGGGGAACTCGCTTATCTCGCCGATCCCTTAGCCCCCCATCCCTTCTACACGCGCGGCTTTCTTTTTGCCGAGGCTTGCGATCTCACAAAGCTTGTCGACCGCGCCTATCAGGACAGCAATGCCGCATCCTGGCTTATTGTCAAAGGGAAGGTCGATCATATTGTCCACAAGGGCACAGTTGTCGCAACAATCAGCGAGCCCAATGTGCCGGCAATGGAGGCGATAGGCGGGACAGGCGATCTTGTGACAGGGCTAGTGAGTGCGCATCTCGCCTTTGGGCTTCCCATGCGCGAGGCCTGCGTCCGCGCATGCACCTGCGCGCGCACAATGGGTACACTCGCCAACACAAGTCCAGCAAGCCAGATAGGGGATCTGCTCCCTCATCTCCCAGAAGCCCTCGCCTGTTGGGATGAGCCTGCGGCCAAGTGAGTCCTGGCTCTTTTGCGTTTTGCATGGCAATTGAGATGCTTAGGCCGCACTTGTTTGCCTTTGAGTGAGAAAGAAGTGTGCCCTCACTTGCCCGCAACTTGGGTTCCCTTCGCAGGGAAGGATCGTTGTGAGGCCAAGGAGTGTGGTCTGAAAAAAAGGCGTACTGAGCGTTGGAAATGTCAGACTCAGTGCGGACATACCGTTCGCAAAGAAGTCGCTTTGGAGTACAAGAAAAACAATAAGAGCCCCTGATCGAATAATCAGGGGCTCTTGTCAGTGGGTGGTGGTGGGCCTGCCAGGACTTGAACCTGGAACACTCCGGTTATGAGCCGGGGGCTCTACCTATTGAGCTACAGGCCCAGTAGGAACTAGATACTCTTTTCGGCGGGGGCCGTCAAGTCTATAATGCGTTGCCAGCATTCAATGTTTCAATTTGTTCGTTGATCGCATTTTGCAGCTGATTTGGCAGGCCCATAATTTCGACATTGAGGAATCCGCGGACAATGGTGCTTGTGGCCTCATCCTCATCAAGGCCTCGGGCCATAAGGTATTCTATTTCCTCTTGGGCAATCTTGCCGACCGCGGCTTCGTGCGAGAGTTCGACACCGTCGCATTCGCTGTAGAGTTCAGGGATTGTATGGACGCTGCCACCGCCAAGGAGGAGGCCCTTACACTCAAGATGGCCCTTCACTGGGGTTGCGTAGGCGCCGATAAAGCCACGGTTGATCACCTTGCCACCAGTAGTCACAACGCGGGCTATGACTTCGCCCCGTGTCTTTTGGGCGTTCAGCTCAATGCGGTTGCCGCAGTCAAGATTTGAGCCCTCTGGCGCGACAATGACGGAATTAAAGCGCGCGACAGCGCCTGCGCCGTTTAACTTGATTGTGGGATACATGGATAGATCGCCCACGGTTTTGAGCAGAATATAATTGCTCTGAAACTCGCCCCCCTCCTCGACAATACCTGCCGTTTTTGGCCGCACAACCACATTGTCGCCCCAGTTGTGGACCATGGTGAAGGTGAGTTTTCCGCCTTTTTCCACATAGAATTCCGTGAGCCCTAAGTGCAGGGCCTCTTCATGGGCGCTTTGGGTTGCGCAGCCATTTAAGATGTGGACTTCTGCCCCCTCCTCAACAATGACGATATTGTGGATGCTTTGGCCTACCCGCGCACCCTTCATAAACATACAGGATTGGAGCGGATCGTGCAGGCGCACGCCTTTTTTTGCCCGAACGAAATAGCCGCCGTGCAGTGTTTCGTGGGCTTTTCTTAGGATATCGTCCGCATCAGGGTTCAAGAGTTTCCAGAAGTAGTTTGGCAGACCGTCGAATTTTTTGAGTGCTGCCTTGATGCTCATAAGCTCAAGGCCGTCTCTTTGTGAGTCGCAGTGGACGTCTTCGCGGTTGATCTGCATAAAGGAGCCGCTGACAGAGTTGTTTGTGACGTCAATGCCTGCACCGAGGAGGCGGACTTGATCCATTTTCGGGAGAAGACCGAGATTGGCAATCTGTCCCGTTTCTTCACCTTGGGTGAAGGAATAGCGCGAGAGATCGAGACTCATGCCGTGCCCTCCATTTTTTTGAGATCTGTTGAGAGACAGCGCAGGCATTCCTGGTAGCCGTGCTTCTGGATGTGCTTGAGTATGTCGTGGGGATTGGCCTCACAGCAGAGTTTGCCGTGGTAGAGGACCTGGCCTCTGTGCGCTGTGATGTATTGCAGAATATAGCCTGTGTGGGTGATGATAAGGCCGCATGTCTGGCGTTTTCTGCCCTGCTCGCGCAGCGAGGCTTGTTTGTCGCCTGCGCCCTCAAGCAGCTCATGAACCGTTGTGCCGACAAGCTGCATGTTTTCCAGATCAACGCCGCTCTCAGGCTCGTCAAAGAGAATGAGATCCGGCTGCTGGGCCATGAGCTGCAGAAGTTCTGAGCGCTTGATCTCGCCTCCTGAGAAGCCAGCGTTCACATCGCGTCCTAAGAACGAGTCGAAATTGAGTCGCTTGGCAAGATCCGGCACATCGATGTCGCGGTCTCTTGCACACAGCTCAACCAGTTTCCCTGTAGGCAAACCGTGAATTGTGGGTGGCCTCTGAAAGGAGATGCCTATGCCAAGCCTGGCCCGTTCATACATGGGGGCATAGGTTATGTCCTCTCCCTTGAAACGGATTGAGCCCTTGGTTACGACGTAGTTTGAGACGCCCATGATTGTCATAAGGAGCGATGTCTTTCCAGAGCCGTTTGGGCCAAAGAGAATGAAATTCTCGCCGGCATTGACCGTCAGGTTGAGGCCGTTTAAGACGGGGTTTCCGTCGATTGTGACATGCAGATCGCGTATTTCAAGCATGATGGTTCTCGCAGTCGCAGTCATCGTCCAGATAGTGTAGCACCGTGAGATGGAGGTGATCTAGAAGATGAGTTAGGAAATCGATGCATTCCTCGCCAACAGCGCGGCCTATGAGGCTTACGACGAATTCGGCGCGTTTTGCCGAGAGCAGAGCGTCGTAGCCTTGGTCTGCGCTCACAGGAATTGCCTTGATGGATTGGTCAAAGGCGATCAGTTCCTCGATAGTCACATTCTTGATGGGTTGGATTTGACCGTCAATATACACCAGGTCATCGCGCAGTTCGAGAATAACGTCCTGACCGTCAAGTGTTGCGAGACAGAGTTCCATAGCGTGGGGCCTTTTTTACACAAAACGCATGACGCTGCGTTTCACGGGAGTTTATATGATCGTAATTACCGGAGGAGCGGGTTTTATTGGGAGCGTTCTGCTTGCCAAGCTGAACAGCATGGGGTGCGACGACATCATAGTTGTCGACAATCTCGGGAGTACCGAAAAATGGCGCAATTTGGTTAAGCGCTCCTATAGGACCTATATCCACAGGGATGCTTTTTTCGAAGAACTGTCCACGTCGAGCCTAAAAGATGTCACAGCCATCGTCCACCTTGGCGCCTGCTCCTCGACAACAGAGCGGGACTGCGATTTTTTGTACAGGAACAATGTCCTCTACACAAAAAAGCTCTGCACCTATGCGCTTGAGCGGGGGATTCGGATAATTATCGCAAGCTCCGCTGCGACCTATGGCGACGGAAGTCAAGGCTTCGTTGACGATCCAACTGAGCTTGCGAAACTTCGGCCGCTTAATATGTACGGCTACTCAAAGCATCTTGTTGACAGGTGGCTTTGGGACAATAGGCTGCTCGACTCTGTTGCGAGCCTGAAATTTTTCAATGTCTACGGGCCAAACGAATACCATAAAGGCGATATGCAAAGCGTTGTTGCAAAGGCCTATGGGCAGATTATGCGCCACGGCTCCCTGGCCCTTTTTGCCTCGACTCATCCAGACATTGCGGATGGCGAGCAGAAGCGCGATTTTGTCTATGTGAAAGACTGCGCAGAGCTTATTGTCTGGCTGCTTAAGACGCCCTCTCTGTGCGGGATCCACAATGTCGGGACTGGGAAGGCCAGAAGTTTTAACGACTTAGGGCGGGCCGTTTTTTCGGCCCTTGAGCGGGAATGCTCGATAACCTATATCCCCATGCCCGAGACCCTTGCGGGCAAGTATCAGAACTACACGTGCGCGGATATGTCCTGGCTTGAGGGGCTTGGCGCACCGGTACACATGCGCGATCTTGAAGAGGGCGTGCGCGATTATGTGTGCGGCTATCTCGGGACAGCCGATCCCTACGTGTAAGCTAAGGCCGCCATCAGCCCGCGCATGCGCACGCTGATGGCGGCCAAAAGACCCTTATGCCCAGAGCATGAGACCAGTTTCAAGCGGTGAAGAGAGGCCTGGATGCACCGGAACGACCCGGATGCCATAACTGTAGTGGCCGTTCTTTGTCGGCGTATAGGTTATGCTGTAATCCATGCCCTCGTTCTCGGTCGGCTGCGCGTTGAGCGGAAGAACAGTCGGCGTTGAGAGGAAGTTGCCTGTCCCATGGACAAGGCCGATCACAAGCTGCACTTCGATTTCCTCGGCCTTCATTTCTCCTAAGTGGAGGTGGAGGTTCACGGTGATGGGCTCACCGCAGAGCATGGTGAAGCCGTCCGCACCGCGGATCTCGATATGCTCCACATTGACGGAGGCGAAGCGGCTTGGGAGATCCTGTTCCCACTGGGTGAGTTCATGCAAAAGCTGCCAGTGGTTTTCGGCGAGTCTGTCGCGGCGCTTGGCTGCCGGCAGATAGCCCTTGCTTAAGTAGTCGCGCAGCATGCGCGCGGAATTGTACATGGCTGTCAAGCTCTTCATCGAATTCTTGGACACCTGAATCCAGCGGGCTGGAAGCTTGTGTTCGTCGACTTCGTGATAGAGCGGGATAACCACGTTTTCCAGGAGACTGTAGAGGGACTCGGCGTCCGCGTAGTCGTTCTGCGCGTCCTTCGGCAGTTCCTCTTTGACAACAGGACCGATTGTCCAGCCATTTCTGCGGTTGTAGCCCTCGCACCACCAACCATCGGAGATGCTTAAGTTGACACCGCCGTTTACAGGAAGCTTCATGCCACTTGTGCCTGAGGCTTCGTAGGGACGGCGCGGGGTGTTCAGCCACACATCGCAGCCCTGTGAGAGGAAGCGGGAAATACCGATATTGTAGTCCTCGATGAAGAAGATCTTGCCTAAGAAGCGGGGCTCGCAGCAAGACTGCACGACTTTCTGGATTAAGTCGTTGCCCGCCTCATCCGCCGGATGGGCCTTACCGGCAAAGACAAAGATGACCGGACGGCTTGTGTCGTTCAAAATCTTGGCCAGCCTGTCAAGGTCAGCAAAGAGGAGAGTTGCGCGCTTGTAGGGGGCAAAGCGTCGGGCAAAGCCGATAATGAGCGTGCTTGGATGGAGGAGACGCTCCATAGCCTTGATCTTGCTTGTGCCCATGTTGAACTTCTGCGCAAAATCAAGAACATTTTCGCGGATAAAGTTCAACAGCTCTTCTTTCTGGGCCATCTTGACAGCCCAGTACTCCTCGTTCGGGATCTCGTCGATTTTGTTCCAGATCGGGGATTCGGGTGAGGCGTGGATCCAGTCTTTGCCAAGATACTGGGTCAGCAGTTCCTCCATCTGTATGCCGACATAGGAGGGTGTGTGGACACCGTTGGTCACATAGGTGATCGGCACTTCTGTTAAGGGCAGGTTCTTCCAAAGCTTGTACCACATATGGCAGGCGACGACGCCGTGGAGGCGGCTTACGCCATTGGCCCAGTGGGAGAAGCGCAGGGCAAGAACTGTCATTTCGAAACTCTGCGGATTCGAGCCTTCCATCTGTCCTAATTGGACAAATTGCTGCCAGGAGAGTCCAAGCTTTGAGGCGGCCTCGCCCAGGTAGCGCTGCATAAGATCGACAGAGAAGGCTTCGTTGCCTGCGGCAACGGGGGTATGCGTTGTGAACAGAGTGTTCGAGCAGACACGGTTTGTCGCTTCCGCATAGCTCATGCCGCTCGCCATGCACTCCATTAAACGCTCGATCACAAGCAGGGCCGAGTGGCCTTCGTTCATGTGGTAGACATGCGGCTCAAGGTCCAGTTTGCGCAGAAGGCGTATGCCACCTATGCCGAGAATGATTTCCTGAAGCAGGCGGGTCTCTCTGTCGCCAACATAGAGGTTCGCTGTGATCTCGCGGTCTTCGGGAGTGTTTTTCTCGACATCGCTATCCATAAGGTAGAGCGGAATGCGGCCGACCTGGATCTTCCAGATGCGCGCATGCAGCGAGCGGCCAGGCAACTGGAGAGTGATATAGAGCGGGTCGCCGTCATCGTCCAGAACGGGGGTAATCGGCAGGTGAGCAAATTTGTTCACCGTGTAGCGGGCGACCTGGCGGCCTGAGATGTCAATATACTGGCTGAAATAGCCCTTGCGGTAGAGGAGGCCAATGCCGATTAAGGGAATTGCGAGGTCCGAGGCCGATTTTAAGTGGTCGCCAGAGAGGACACCTAGACCGCCGGAATAGATCGGCACGGATTCGTTTAAGCCGTATTCTGTTGAGAAATAGGCTATCGGATGCTTGGGGGTCACATGTTTGGACTGGGCGTGAAGAGGCTGGGCCATGTAGTTGTCAAAAGCGCCTACGACCTCGTAGTAGCTCTTCATGTAGTCCTTGTTGTTCATCATGGCGTTTAAACGCTCAGGATCGGTCTCCTCAAGGACCTGGATGGGATTGTGGGTTTTCTCCCAGGTCTGGGGATTCAGATCGCTAAAGAGCATTTTCGCCTTATTGTTCCAGCACCACCACAGGTTGCGCGAGAGATCGCGCAGTCTGACAAGGGGCTTGGGAATCTCGGCAACAGCGAGAATGGAGCGGAGGAAGGGGGTCACCGAGGAAGACGCCATAAGGACGCGGTTTAATTCATCCTTACTTGCTGTTGGCCGATCAACGCGCGAGTCCACCTTGCTTAAGGCGAGCGAGAAGGCTTCGCAGTAGCGGTCAAAGAACTCGTTCCAGTCGGTCTTTTCAGCAAGACGTCGTGCCGATGTCTTCCACGTATCCATCTCTTCCTTGCTGCAGGTCGTAATCGAGAGGATTTTCTCGTGGAGCATGGCTACGGATTCGTCAAAGCTGTGGCCGCGTCTTGGAAGGACGGTGACGCCAGGGCAGTTCTCGCCTGTCTCCTGCATCGAGTTCTTAGCCCAAATGCCGAAGCCTGAGAGATCCGTTGTGATTGTCGGCACTGCCCAAGCGGCGCATTCCTGCGGTGTGTAGCCCCAGGGTTCGTACCAGGACGGGAAGCAGCCGGCATCGCAGGCTGCGATGATTTCTTCATAGTGCATATTGAAGAAACCGTCGTTGCCGTCGAGCATGGCCGGAACAAAGATGACCTTCACATGATCTTCCGAACGGTTGTTTAAACCGAGACGGCGGCAGTTTGTGATGATCGGATCGTGGGGCGCGTTCCAGGCGTAGTGGGTGCAGATGAAAGGCAGACCATTGTCGCTCGCCTGGGGATTGCCTGAGATCGCATCCTCGTTCGGGCCAGTGTGCCCGCCCATGACAAGGCAGAGGGCAAGAATGCAGGAGTCGTTGTTGCCGGCCAAGTTCATGTTCGCGCGGCCAAGGGCTTCCAAGAAGAGGTCAATGCCCTTGTTGCGGTATTCGTAGCGGCCTGAAATGGCAATGATTTTCGGATCATTTGGGAGGTTGCCGCGCAAAAAGCGACGGGAGACCTCGAGAATCTTTTTGCGGTTTTGGTTGATCTTTTGACGGTTCTCTGCGTAGTCGGGAATGACGCGCATGTCGAGACCGTTGGTTGTGATCACTGTTGGCTGGCGGCCTAAGAAGGCTGCCGACTCTTCACCTGTGATGTTACTGACCGTTGTGAAGGAGTCCGCCTCACGCGCGCTTGTGCTTTCCATCGACCATTTGGCTGTGATGTTGTGCGCAGCAGCTTCTGTCGCTGGATTGTAGCCGCGGAGATTTGCGTAGATGTCGTTGCCAGAGCCCGCCATGGCGCGGCCGAGCATGGTCGCGTGTGTTGTGAAGATTGTGCCGACATCAGGGTGGTTTTTCTTAAGCCACAGAAGACCTGCGCCGCACATCCACTCGTGGAAGAGCGCCACGCAGCGCCCGCGTTTCGGCGCGATTTTGCAGGTATTGATTGCGCCGATGGTTTCGCCGCAGAGGGTCGCGAACATGACAGGCTCAATGTAGTCCCAGGCCCCTGAGAGCGAGTCAACGCCGAAGTTTTTCCAGAGATCGTAGAGCAGCTGGTTCGAGTCGTAGCGTTTGTTGAAATCGACGAGGATTGCCCGCGGGTGCCCTGGAATATCCCAGCGGCCGAGCTTTGCTACGATTTTTTTCTCCTCGAGCCCCTCGCGGATTTTGTCCCAGAAGGGTTCATCGGTTTCTTTGAACCCTGGATTTTTTTGCAAAAGCGGGCCCATGACATAGTATCTGTCGTTAAAAATATCCTGCGACTTAAGCGCCTTGCTGCTAACGACAGAATAAATTCCACCGACCTTGTTGCAGACTTCCCAGCTCACTTCAAACAGTGTCACCGGGGCGTTGTTGTACTCCATAACGTTCTCCTTGGAAAAGTAAAAGTAGCGGTAGAAACAGAAGGTGTATTATTTTTCCACTGAGCAGCATGAAATGATTCTTGGAGTGGTTTGGTGGCTGTCGTTTACTACGTGGTTTTGCGCCGTATTATGCTCTGGGAGAAGCGTTTTGTCACGACGCGTTTTTTCTGTTCTGTCCCGTCAGCTGTCATCTCCTTTGGGGCGTTCTTCTTGTTCTCCTCCTCAGCGATTTTCAGCCTGCGTGAGAAGTCGGCGAGAATATTCATATAGGAGATATACGCGTCATAGGGGCTTGCAAAGGGATTTGGCCTGTCAGGCTGTGATTCGGAGAACCAGCTCGTTGACATATAGTGGAAGTAGTCCGAGGTCTGGAGGCGCTCAAAATCCTTGGTCATGTCTTCATTGTTGAGCGCATGGACGCGCGCGGTCAGCTTAAAGCAGTTGGTTAAAGCGTCCTTCTGCATTTCATTGCCGAGCCAGCCGCGCAGATCGCTTCCCTCGTCACTCCAGCTGATACTGTTTGGAATAGCGAGTGAATCCTTGGGCTCAAAGAGTTCGATAACCTGGGACGGGGTTTGGAAGGAGAGATTTTTATTTTGCAGAACAGCGTTTGGCAGTGCGGAGAGGAAGTCGAATATCCCTGTGTCTTTTTTGTTGCGTAAGCCAAAAGCGTGGGAGTCCAGGAAGATATTGACTATGTCTGCTTTCTCCATAGCGCAGAGATTGGCGAAATCTTCGGCCATCATCCCCCGCGAACCGAAGTCCTGGCTGATTGTGGCCGAGAGTTTCGGGTTTCTCAAAAGGAGGCGGACCTTGGGGGCAACGGAGGATGTGTAGACGTAGTTTGCATTCCGCCAGCCAAGAACTGAGGGGGAGCCCTCAGTTAATATGGCGCGGAAGCCCAGTTCCTGGATCGTCTCGGCTACGTCGTTATTGTAGAGCAGTTCTGGATTGCGGAAAGAGACCGGTTTTTGGCCAAAGAGTTTTTTAAGGCGCTTTGCGTGGGCCTCGACAAGATGGACGAATTCGTCCTTTGAGTAGAGGAAGGCCAGGCTGTGCGGACCAGTTTCTCCGATAAATTCGACACAGCCGGTCTTGGCAAGGGAGATTAAGCCGTCTAAGACCTCTGGCGTGTACTGTTCAAAGAGATCCAGGGCTGCGTCCGAGATGCTGAAAGCCACGCGGAATTTGCCTTCTGAGCGCTCAATCTGGTTGTGGAGGACTTCGTGAAGGGGAAGATAACAGGTCCTTGCAAGGTACATGGCGCGCTGGCAGCTGCGATCATCGTCTTCGTAGACGCTTGTTTCCCCCACATCAAAGACCGTATAGCGGCGTAGACAATACGGCTCATGAATGGCCAGACACAGACTGATCGCGGTCATGAATTTCCTCCTGTAACACTCTCGTAGACTGAGATCAGCTGTTCAGCAGCATTCTCCCAGCGGATAGTCTTCATCTCTTCTCTGCAGTTCTGCACGATTTCCTGCGCAAGAGCCGGATGCTGCAGGACCGCGCACATTTTATCCGCCATATCGCGCGTATCCCAGAAATCGGCTTTCAGCGCGTGGTGGAGGACTTCCGAGACGCCGGACTGGCGCGAGAGCAGAACCGGCACATCATAGAGCATGGCTTCAAGCGGGGTTATGCCGAAGGGCTCAGAGACAGACGGCATGACATAGAGATCGCTTAAAGCGAAAATACGGTTGACCTCCTCGCCGCGGAGGAAACCGGCAAAATGGAAGCGTCTGCCGATGCGCAGCTGGCTTGCCCGGCGGATTAAGCTCGGCAGCATGTCGCCGCTGCCGGCCATATAGAAGCGGACATGCTCCACTTTCTGGAGGACAAGGCGCGCCGCTTCCATGAAGTATTCAGGACCTTTCTGATAGGTTACCCGGCCAAGGAAGAGGACGCGTTTTTCATGGCGTAGACGCGGGGGAATGACATAGCGGTGTTCGATTTCAGGCCGCGTCACGGCGTTGTAGACAACGGTCACGCGCGCTCTCGGCACCCCATAGCGCTGGACGACGAGATCGCGGGTTAAGCGGCTCACTGCGACGACCTTGTCTGCGCCGAGCAGACCTGCGCGTTCAATGGAGGCAACCTGTGTGTTCACGTTTTCGCCGCTTCTGTCGTATTCGGTTGCGTGGATATGGCAGACGAGCGGTTTTCCTGTTAGGGCGCGGATTAAGAGGGCTGCGGGATAGGTCATCCAGTCATGGGCGTGGATGACATCAAAGTGTTCCTGCAAAGCTATAGCCGCTGCGAGCCGGCAGTAGCGGTAGACCTCGGTCATGAGATCCGGCCCATAGCCCCCGTGGAGCTGGTAGGTCATGGTGCCCTTTTCCACTTCCGTCCGCTCTGAGAAGCGCGTCGTCTTTTCAAGATCGTGCAGCGCTTTTGTGTAGGCTTCTGGAGTGAGGTAGGGGGTGAGCGGACTCATGATCGGCAAATAGCGAATATTGTCCTGCCAAAGAGGTGCCCCGACAGTGTGCATGCGTCTGGCCGCCTCGTAATTAATGGGAGTGCCGGATGCGGAGCGCAGGGATAAAAAGCCCGGATCGCCTCCTGGAACCGTCTTAGGAAGGACGAATGTCACCTTAGCGCCTTTCTGCGCCAGGGCCTGTGTCATTCCATAGCAAGCTGTTCCGAGTCCACCGCTGATGTGTGGTGGAAATTCCCAGCCAAGCATCAGTATCTGCATGAGAATATTCCTCTGATCAATTTTTTAGCGTTGCGGCTGTATGCCACGGATTAAAAACAATAAAAAAACTCCCGGAGGAAAAGTTTTTTCATGCATCGTGGTGGTACAACAGGCGTGGTGCATGGTGAGTGCTGGAGAACCTTTCCCTCGTGGCGTATATCACAGTATTTGTGTCCTTTGCTGCGTGCCAATCGGCAGAGCGGCCTAGCCGAAGGTCTCGACGAGTTTACCGCGGCCAACGGTGTCATCCGTTGGGTGCATAAGATGGAGCATGACCTTCTGCTCGAAATTGGCAAAAACGCCAGGCGCTTTTTCGCGTGTTCTTGTAAGTAAGCGAATCGCTTCAGCTACGCTCCATGCCTGTGAAATACAGCCATTGGGACGGTAGGGCGGCGCGGCATCAAAGATTTCTGAAATGGTCCCGAGACCGGCCTGGAGAAGATGGTCGCTAAAGAGTGGAATGACGGTTTCGAGGAGAGAGTGGATTTCCTGTTCGATGGCCCACGAGGAGCGGATAAGAGCGTCGGTGTAGTGGCCGAGCAGCCATGGCCAGACTGTCCCTTGGTGATAGCTTGCGTCGCGTTCTGCCGGGCCGCCCTCGTAGCGGCTCTTGAACTGTGAATCTTCTGGAGCGAGGGTGCGCAAGCCGTAGGGGGTCAAGAGGTGTTCTTTTACCGTGCGGAATATCGAGGGATGGTACTGATCGGGCACGATGCTGTACGGCATGGAGAGAGCGAAAATCTGATTCGGCCGGATGCTTGCGTCGAGCCAGCCATCACGCCAGACATCGCCCAGATAGCCACCATTGCCAGTCTGCACGAAGAAGCGCTTCATGAAGCTTTGGCGCATGGCCATGAGGGTGGCGTTGTGGTTCAGGGGCGAATCGCCGAAGGTTGTGCCGAGTTTTTGCGCAAACTCAAGGGTATTGTACCAAAGCGCGTTCAGCTCAACGGCACAGCCGTGGCGCGGGGTGACGGGCTTGCCGTTTACCTGCGCATCCATCCAGGTGAGCTGGGTATTGCCATTGCCCGCATGGAGGAGGGCTTCGCCGTCAATATAAATTTCGAAGGGCAGACCTTTTTTGAAGCCATTGACAATGCGCCGCAAGGCTGGCCAGGCGTGTTCGTGGACCCAGGATAGGGCCGCATCCTTGTCTTCTGCGCGATCAAGGTAAGATTGGACAGCCCAGGCGTACCAGAGGGAGGCGTCAACGGAATTGTAGGAGTCGTTGCCGTCAAAGCCAAACATATTGGGGATTAGGCCATCGCGCAGGGAGTGGGCGAGCTGGCCCAATATGGTCAGGCCCTTGGTTGTCCGTCCCGAATAGAAGGTCAAGCCTGGAAGGGAGATGAGTGTGTCTCTGCCCCAGGCATCAAACCAGTGGTAGCCGGCAAGGATTGAGAGGCGCTCATCCGGCGCTTTGACAATAAATTGCTCGCCCACTTTCTGGAGATGCGAGGTGATGCTAGGCTGCGTGGGTTTTCTGCGGTTAACGTAGTACTGCACCTCTTCCTTCCACAGTTCCGCACCAGAACGCTGGATGGGTTCAGTTGAGACGACAAGGTAGAGCGGTGTATCCTGCGCAATCGGCATCTCAATGGTGCCTGGGGTGTAGAGATCCTCCTGGAAGGGGAAGCCGCGCTCATGTTCTGTCTGGTATTCAACTGTGTAGTACCAGCTCGGATTGGCGGAAAAGGTGCTTGTGTCCCCGTAGCCGAAGTGGAGCGTCTCCTCTTCTTCGTAGGGTGTCACTGAGAAGCCACCGGGAAGATAGGTCACATGGGTGTTGATGGCCTGGTTGGCTTGCGTTAAGGCGTGGAAATTGCGGAAGGCGAGCAGTGGTTTTACGCGCAGTCTGGTTGGGAGTATGCCGTTTCCTGTCAGTTTCCAGCGAATAAGAAGAATTGGGCGATCGCGCACAAAGAGGATTTCGCGCGTGATAAAGGTATTGCCCATGCGGTAGACAAAGGTCGGCCAGTCCTCAAAGGTGAAATGTTCTTGAAATTCGTACCCATTTGGATACATTGTCAGGGGATGCTGGCGGGTCGAAAAAAGAAATTCGCGTTCTTCTCCGAACAGGGATTCTTCCAGCGTTGAGAGGAGAACCGTGCGACCTTTTCTAGAGGCGTGTACGAAGAGCCCGTGGTATTTACGTGTATTGCAGTTCAAAATACTGCTGCTTGCGTAATCGCCGCGACCGTTGGTCAGAAGCCACTCGTGCTGGAGAGCACGTCGCGCATTTTGGCAAGCCGCCTTGTCAAAGAAAAGATGCATGTAACCTCCCGGGAAGACGGGTTGTGGAGTGGTTCACTCCGCTCCGAAACAGAAAGCTCCCCCGTGTGGGGAGAAAAGCGTGTGTGGGCATTTGTGTCCCCACCCGCGCGCGTGCAGGGATTGTTTGCGCAGGGCGCGATGTCTGCAGGCGCTGTACAGTCAAAAAAAAACGCACTTTTGCCTTGCCGCAATGCGCATACTTTTGGCGCGGAAGACTGAAATTTTTCCAGCCTTGGACAGTGTTTGCGCCATTCGCGCTTCCATTCGTGCTTCATCCGGCAAAAAGGTGCGGCAGTTTGTCATGTCAATGGAACATAGAAGTGTTTGAATCTATTCTTTCTTTCTTCGCTTGTCGAGACTGCATAGTGTATTTTTAAAAAAAACTCTTAAAAAAAGATAGGCTGCAAAGCCTTGGGGATTGCATGGAAAAAACGACTCAACTGGTTGTGGCCACAGGCAATGCCGGCAAGGTGCGCGAAGTGACGGCGATTTTTAGCGGAATGCCGCTTATCGTCCAGAGTTTGCGCGACTATCCAGACATAGGCCCCATTGAGGAATGTGGCGCAACCTTTGCGCAGAACGCCCTCATAAAAGCACGAACTGTTGCCGAAAAGACTCATTGTCTGACTCTTGCTGACGACTCTGGTCTTGTGGTCGATGCGCTTGGCGGGCGGCCAGGCATCTTTTCCGCGCGCTATGGCGCGGATTTAGCGCTCATGCCAGGTGAGAGCAATGACCAGAGAAATATACGCAAGCTTTTAGGAGAGATGGACGGTGTGCCGGAGGCGCGGCGCACCTGCCGTTTTGTCGCCTGCCTGGCTCTTGTTCGGCCCGACGGGCGCGAGATGACTCTTGAAGCCCACTGGGAGGGCCGGCTTTTGACCGCGCCGCGCGGTGAGAACGGCTTTGGCTACGATCCTATCTTTTTTGATCCTCTGCGCGAACAGAGCGCCGCGTGCATGAGTCTCTCTGAGAAAAACGCCATAAGCCACAGGGGCAAAGCCCTCCGCGCCCTTCTTGAGCGCCTGCCCCATTTTCTCTCTCTTCCCCCCTTGCCCGCACCGATCCAAAATGGCGAGTAAAAGCGTAGTTAAGCGTCCCTCCCTTCGGGGTATGGGACGTTTTTTTTTGCACAAGGGAGAGACGCTTGTCTCTTGGCTGTTTTTTTTGAGAGCCTGTCGACCGTATCCCTGTATGTTCCGCGCAACAATGATTCTTCCCGTCTCGAGAGAAAGTGTTGCGCTATACCATGGCAATGGTTTTCCCACATGCGATTTATCGTCGCGCAGGGAAGAATCATTGTGACACCTAAGGAGCAATGCAGACTCTTCACCTGCAAGAGTCTTGTTTTGTTGCGACTGCACGGAAAATCTTCCGCATGTACGGATTGGCATACTATCGCTTACGCTCTCGAACCATAAAGAACCAGGCTCATCTGTCGCTTTACAGTTCTTCTGGACTCCTCGCATCCTTTTGTACGTCGCATCTGACATACAAATAAGGATGCTCTGTATCGCGCGGATTTCAGCTGTAACTTTGGGATTGGCCGATAGTATTGTAATCCGTACACGAGGAAAATTTTTTTTACCTGCCCTTTCCTTATGGCCTGGCCTATAGCTTTTTTAGATCACGCCGATAAGAGATAGTGATGCGCCCTTCAAGTTATGATGCATGGAAGGGAAGTCTTCTCTTTAGCACGTTTTTTGCAACAAAACCGGAAGTACGGAATATAGTTGGACTTTAAAAACGGAGAGATTGGTATGTCTATAAGTATTTCCGGCTCAACTGCCATGTCTGGCTTGAGTGGGATGGATACAAATTTCGACACCACTCTTGAGCAGTTGTACGCAGTTGAAAAAAAGCAACTCACGCAGCTTGAGGCGTGGAGAAGTGACTGGCAGCTTCGCTATGACGCGTTCAACGATGTCATCGATCAGATGTCCGCCGCAAAGGAAATGCTTGCGACAATAGGCTCTGTGAATAATTTTGTGAGCAAGAACGCGGTGAGCAGCGACGAGGCTGTGTTAACCGCCGTTGCAAGCGGTTCAGCTGCAGACAGTAGCCACACCATTTCCGTCTCACAGCTTGCGAGCAATGCCATCTGGTGCAATACAGAAGTTTTCGAATCAAAGACTGATATCATTAATCCAGGAAGTGAGACGGTCAATTTCACCTTTGATTATGCCGGGAAGCAGTATACCTACAAAATTCCCCCGAACACGACGCTCGAATCGTTCGTGAGCATGATCAACAATTCTTCGAAGAATCCAGGCATAACCATTTCCCTGATCAACACTGGCACAGGCTATGTCTACCAGATTGCCGGCAAATCCACAGGCGACACAAATGGCCTATCCGTCTATAGCTGCAATCTGAGGGGCATGAGTGCTGCGACCGCAGAATCTCTCTGGTCGTCGAATACGATCGCCTCCCAAGATGAGACTTTCTCGAACCCGACGCAATTTACCTTCACAGCCACTTTGGACAGCGGTGTCAAGACGACCGTCTCTCTTAAAGGAAACGCGACTCTCGAAGATTTAGCGACCGCCCTTCAGAATTCCGCAGGTGAAGGACTTATCGACGCAACTGCCAATGCCGATGGAACGCTTTCTGTCAAGAGGATAACATCCCTCACGCGATCCTCCTCGCTTGATGAGGATGCTACGGAGCCGAGTTATACATTACAGCTCGGAGGCGCGCCTGCGGAGGCCTTGGTTGGCGCCGAATCAGAGGATAAAATCACGGTTATTGTGACCGATTCTTCGAATAGGGAGAGAACCTTTACCCTACAGGGCAAAGCGACGCGTCAGGACTTGGTCAACGCAATCAATCAGTCGCTGAACACAAGTGCTAAAGTCGGCATGAGTGAAAAGGGCAGCTACTCGGTAACCTTCGAGAATGTGAAGGATATTTCCTTTTCCGCCCCCCTTAATCTTTCAGGAAGCTATACCGAAGGGACTGCCAGTAGCTTTGTCTCGCATCTCACATCCGCGACAACAACAGTGACTGTCGGCCAAGATGATCTCACAAAGAAGCTCAATCCAGACTTGGCTGATGTGGATGAGCCTGAGGAGCTTACCTACACGCTGGTCACAACAGACGGCGACTACATAGATATTACGCTCAAAAGTGACAAGACAAACAAGGATTTGCTTGCAAAAATCAAGGAAAAAGTCGACGAGCTTGCAACGTCCGGTCTTTCCGCGAGCATAACGGACGAGGCAGACGGGAAAAAGTCACTTACACTTGAAGGCATTCAGTCTGTCTACCGCGCACACGGTAGCGCGCAAGACGCCTTTACGACATCGCTTGCCGGGGAAATAAGCGCCCAGGGTTTTGGCGAGAATCCAGATGATGGGACATATTACCTTGAGTATCCTCCGCCAAATCTCAAGTTTGCCGTCACAACAAATGCCGGGGGCGATCCGCTCACCCTTGAGGTCGCAAGCGGCAGTACCGTTGTCGATATCTACAAGGCTCTGAAAGAGAAACTTGAGGAGCAGGCTCCCACGGAGCATATGGCCGAGGTTCTGCTTGTCGATGCCGATGGCAATGAAGTGACAGTCGACGAGAACGGCAATCCCTCATCAACGGCCGATGTGTATCTTAAGTTTAGAAACGTTCAGTCCGTGACAAGTGATGTTTTGCAGGGGCAGGTTGTTGAGTCCTCGCACTGGAGCATCACAAAGGCCAGCAATGCCGTCTATAAGGTCGACAACTGGCCCATGACCTTGCAGTCGACCTCAAATACCATAAACGATCTTATCGACGGCGTATCCCTGACCCTGCAGGGTGTCGGGGACGCGAAGCTTGCGGTCTCAACGGATATTACCTCTGTTGAGACGTCAATTCAGAATTTTCTTGACGCTGTCAACTCCGTTATTCTTACAATCCGCGATCTCTCGGCAGTTGACGAGCATAAGCAGACAACGACAAATGACCCGAACAATGCCGCATCGGAAAACTACAGCCGTTCGACTCTGACCGCTGAAAAAGGTGGTGTGCTGACTGGTAACTACGGCGTGCAGCTTGTGAAATCGCGGTTTATGTCGGTTATCACAAGCGCGCCTCCAGGCTTCCAGTCCATGGCCTCGGCGGACGATATGCTCTCAGGCGACATTCTCTCGTGTCTTGCGAATATGGGTATTAAGACCGACAGCGACACGACGAGCAGCACCTACGGTTTGCTTGTGATCGCCCCGCGCTCGGATACTTTACAGTCGATGGACGAAGAGAACTACAAGGACATGATCAACAACCATGTCTCGGAACTTGTGGATTTCTTTGTCACAAGCGGCACCGGCACATCGACATCCGCCGATTTCAGATACAATAGCTCCATTCCCGGTATCACTGAGGCCGGCATCTATGATGTCACCTACGATGTGGACGCAAACGGCAAGATCTCGAATGTGAAGATCGGCGGCGAGGATTGCTTGCGCAACGAATCTCTCGGCGGCTACTACTACACATGCACAGGCGGCGCAGCCCGCGGTCTTGCGATCAGCATCGATGACCTGACAGAGGGATCGCACACAGGACAGGTGCGCATTAAGCAAGGCCTTGTGCAGACAGTGCAGTACTTCCTTGAGAAAGAGCTTAAGTACAACAATGTCAATGTCAATGCGAATGCCTCGCCGGATGTCCAGGCTGCCCAGCTCGCGTTAAAATCGCAAAACGGCGCCATGATGACGCTCAAAGAAAACTACGCGACCATCATGGAGAACATTGATACCTCGATTGAACGTGAGCAGACCAGACTCAGCACCTGGTACGATCGTCAGAAGAAGACCTTTGCCAATCTGGAGACACTTCTCCGCCAGCTCAATGATCAGCAGACACAGCTTGAATCGCAGCTCAAGCAGCTGAACAACTCGAGTAAATAATTTCCCGTAACAGCGCCCTGTACGGAAAAATTTGCCCAGACTCTGCACTGGATTGTGCAGAGATTGTGAAAAGGATTGCACATGAACACTGCTGCACGCGCCTATTTCAAGACGAATATCAGTACAACCGATCAGGGGCATTTGCTTATTATGCTCTACGACGGTGCGCTTAAGTTTCTTGCCAAAGCCCGTGAAAAGATTATTGAGAAGGACTATGCCGCAAAAGGCATTCTCCTGTCTCGGGTCATTGACATCATCTCCGAGCTTTCAGGATCGCTGAACATGGAGCGGGGGGGGAGTCTTGCGACAAACTTAAACAACCTCTATATCCTCTGCACAGCCCGAGTTCTGCAGGCGAATCTGAAACTCGATTTGAAAGCACTCGACAGCGTTGTGAAAATCTTAGAGGGGCTGCGCAGCGCCTATGCTGAGATTTTAAACCGTCCAGAAGCAAAATCCGCTGTCCAGCAAATCGCAAGCCGGATGAAGCCTGAAGCGTCCATGACAAAGAGAGCGCAGCCGCTTATGCAGGGTGGCATGGCCGCGCCAGTTTCTGGGATGCAGGCCCGTGCAGCCTACGGCCGAGTCATGCAGAGCGCCCAGGCTGTTGCGCCTGAGGGTGAGAAGCACGAGGCAAAGACAATGAGCGGAGCAGCCGCAATGCGCATGCGCTCCTACGGACAAATGTAGTCTCGGTCTACTCGTAGCCTGTCAAGCGCAAGCCTTGTTGCTTTTTTCCTTAAGAGAACACAGGTCTTGCGGAGTTCCGAATCCGTCTATCCGCCTGTAGAAGCCACCTGTAGACGCTCGCTCGACTTCCGCTTTGTACCTTTTAAAGGCCAAGCCCACAAAAAAAGAGAGCTTTTTCGCTCTCTTTTTTTGTGGGCTTTGAACGCTGTCTCTCAAATTTCCCCGCTCAACCCATGGCGCTCCACGTAAGGAGTGTCGCACTCCTTATGCTGATTTTCCCTGCAACATTACGGTGCGCGGTACAAATCGTTGTGACTCTGTATCGAGTAGGTGTCCGAAGCCCACCTCATCACCGCAGGATGTGCGGCGACACAGCGCTCGGACTGGCTCACCCAAGTTCGTGCATCGTGTACCCAGAACTATACGCGTGACATCGGTGGAAGTGCGGGGGGACAGTGTTAATGAGAACAAATAGGAGTTCCCACACTCTTTTTGTATACACGGACAAAGAAAATGTACTACTAGACACTCTACGGAGCACGTATGCGTATATTCCTTGCGCTTTTCCTCTGTTTTTCTTTTTTTCTGCCTACACTTTGTTTTGCGCGTGGAGACTATACGGTGCGCGGCTACTATCGACGCGACGGGACGTACGTGCGTCCACATCGCCGCACATATCCCAACAGAACGCGAAATGACAACTACACAACGAGGGGGAACAGAAATCCGTATACTGGCATTCCTGGCACTCGTCCACGAGATGAAGACTTAGGACGAGGTCTACGCTTCAAAATGCGCTAACGCTACAAGCTTCTCTGCGCAACTTGGGCCCAAAAAAAAGATTGACTTCGCGTTTTTTACGAGTTGAGGGATGCGCTCTCACACGGCCGCAAGAACACAGCCTGACTTTGGGAGGCGACTTATATTGTTTTTTCTAAGTCTCAATGTAAAAAAATGTATACTCGAAAACGCATAATCGTCTACCCAGGGGACAATCTGTATGAGGCTGAGTATACTGAAGATTTGATGCGAAAAGCCAGGTCGTTTGCGGAGTACTCCTTGCACGGCTTGGGCCTCGAGTATACGTAAAGACATGCGTACGCATAAAAGAGCGCCCCCATGCCGAACTTGGGGCATGGGGGCGCTCTTTTGAGTCGGTACAGCTTGTGTATGCTTAGAGAGTTTTGCTACGCGGACTTGTATGGGGCGATGGATGGACTCGTGTCCCTTAAAACAAGAGTGCGCGTTTTGGCTAAGAAATAGTCTCTCTTTCGCGTTCTTTTGCAAAGTACGAGAGAGCGTACGCCCGATCGTTTTTGATTTGCTCGACAAGCTCGTCTGCGGACTGAAAGGTCTTTTCATCGCGTACTCGGTCTTGGAAAAAAAGCGCGAGTGTTTTTCCATAACAGTCGATGTGCGCGTCAAGCAAATGGGTTTCAACGGAGAGAGCGTTTGCGCCGAAGGTCGGATTTGTGCCGATATTGACAAGAGCGTTGAAGCGTTGGGAGGCGATTTCCGCTCGTGCGACATAGACGCCTTTTGGCGGAAGGAGAATCCTTGGCGGTTCAATATTGGCTGTCGGGAAACCGAGGCCTGTTCCGCGTCTTGCGCCGCGTATAACTGGGCCTGTGAGAAAGTATTCGCGGCCGAGAAGGATGTTTGCGTTTTGAATGTCGCCTTGGGCAATGAGAGCGCGGAGATTGGTTGAACTCACGATGGTCTCGCCTATGCGCACAGGGGCCAACTGCTCAACACTAAAGCCGCATTTTTGTCCTATGGCCCTAAGTTCCTCTGTGTGCCCGCTTCTCCCCCGGCCGAGGGTAAAGTCGTAGCCTGTAACGAGATGGCGCATGTGCAGCGGGAGAAGATAGTGTTCGACAAACTCTTCAGGCGAAAGATTGGCCAGTTCCCTGGTAAATGGGACTTCGAGCAGGTAGTCAATATCGAGTGCCTCAATGCGGTCGCGGCGCATGGCGCGTGTTGAGAGGGGATTGTGGGCTTTGTTGGGAGAGACAATATGACGCGGGTGCGGCCAGAAGGTGACAACAACGCTTGAGAGATTGTTTTCCCGGCTTTTTTCCCGTGTGCGGACAATGAGCGCTTTATGGCCTCTGTGAACGCCGTCAAAATTGCCTATGGTGACGCATGAGCCCTCAATTGCGCAGTCAGAAGGAGAGTGGAGTACTTGCATAGAGTTCTCTTAAAAAATTGACATTCTCCCGAAGCAGCCTTGCTCCTGCTCTTAAGCGGGCGCTTTTTGCCTGTCAGCCACGAGGATCTGTGAAAGAGTACAACGTGCTTGCCAGGCTGAAAGTTCAAGAGGTGTGAGAAAGGCTTCCCAAAAAAGCAAAGTACGCTGTACTTGTGCGCAAGGAATTTCCAGTATGTCATAATAAGCGCCGTATGTCCCCATGCTCTTCGCATGGTTCATACGGCGCGTTTGATACAAAGCGGTGCTACGTACGCTTGGTTGGAAGCTTATTCGGCAAGAAGCGAATAGACACGTTGGGGATTGAGCGTGTGTACGGAGAGGGCGTTGACTGAATCCTCACCGATAACCTGGATCGTGTTCTGGAGGAGTTCTTCAACTTCCTCATCTGACATATTCGCTATATCTGAGTTGATGCTGACAATATCCTGCGGAGCGATGGGAGCGGAACCTGAGTTCCCGCCATTCGTGCTCTGGAAAAACTCGGAATAATATGTTTCGTTCACGCTTGTTATATGCATAAAACGCCTCCAGCGTATTGGGCATACAGTGAAAAAATGACATTCTTCTACTCTTATTGCAATAGATATGCCAGAGGCTTAGTGTAGACTGTACAGCATAGGACTGGTCAAGAACGCTCTGCAAAAGAGGGTCTCGTTCCCAAGCGGATGCTTGAAAGATCCCAGAAGCGTTGTAGGCATGAAAGCCTTTTTTTTTGCCATACGAGCTTTTGGGCCAACTCCATCAAGCGATCTGCACGCAAAGTCTCTCCATCTTGTGGAGGCCGGAGAGATTGTCTGCCCGCATCGCATACAAAAAGGCTTCGAGCGCACTCTTTCATGCTTTGCGCGAAAATTCGAGTGTATGCAGAGAGTTTACTTGTTGGAATCGTGGGAGTCGGTTTTATAGAGGAGATACAAGATAGATCGGAGGTTTTCTGAACCCGTGCTTTCTATGTTTTTCCACTCAAGTGTTGCTTGGCTCGCTCCCCAGTCGAGTTCATGCTGGAGGAGAAAACGCAGACCGTCAGCTTCCTGACTGTTTTCTTCGTAGTGAAAACCAACTTTTTTGGCGATGAAGAAGAAGGGGACTGAATGCTTGTCTTTCTCCTGGAATGTGAGCAGAAGAAAAAAAAGTGGGCTTGAGCTTTTTTTGGCGGCCGCCATGTTGAGTTTTATGCAGATGCCGCCTGCGGAGATGTTCAGAATTGACGGTTCGTAAATATTGTGGACGCAATTGTCCAGTATTGCTTTCAGTTCGTCCCGCGTTTCTGGGATGCGCGCTACGGTGTCGAATCCTATAGTCGATTGTATGGTGGGAAGCCACGGCATGCGTTCTTCCCGCCTAAGACGCCGTGTTGTGAAGCCGTGAGCCACCCGGAGGAGGATTTCATTGGGTTTGCCATCGGTGTCGGTGACAACGTCCATGACATTGCCTTCGCCCGCGTAGCCGATAGGTTCACGCATCCCGTTGGGTTTCTGCACCGTGAGATTGAAGTATACATCGGCGACGACTGTGCCCTGAGCCATTTTGGCCGGTCCTGTAGTTGGAATGGTCTGTTGGCTTTCGATGCGGAAGTTTACGAGATTCCCGTTGATTTTAGAGAGTTTTCCCCTGAATTTCTGAGCCAGGCTGCTTCCGGTCAAACCATGGGAGAGGACAAGTACAAGTGGTATTCTGTCTGAAAAAACCTGTTCGAGAACAGGTTGGCTGGATGGCCTCCATACGCTGAAGATATCATTTGTTTCGTTTTGCATGAATGAACCGTACAAAGTTGGTGTTCAATCCGACAGGCACGTGGTATATGCCTTTTTGCGCTTTTTTTTTCGTAAACGCTCACCTGGACTTTGTCTTTTTGATCCAGTGAAGCCGTGTGAAAAGAAGCGAACATTTCCCAATATCTTGTGTATTGCACAGTCGGATTTTTTTTGCAAGTCACGTACTCGCGCGCCATGCGTGGCGAAATCAAAAAGTGCAATGTTCCTGTGTTTGCCGTAGCGCTTAGGAAGTGCTGACCCAAGCTTGATCTCTTTCGAGGGCAAATCGCCGATCTGCGCTCTTAGAAAATGGAGAAATTCTTAAGCGGTTTTTCGCCAAGCCCATGGGAAGAAGACCGCGCAGCGAAGAACCATTCATTTTGCTCTGTGGCTCTACAGCATCCAGAAAAAAACAGCTATTTTTTTCGAAGGGGAGGCAGCACTCTGAACTGTACCTCTTGTCCAAGTGGCAAGTTTTTTTTTGACAGAAGTCTAGAACATAAAAGGCCCAGGAGATATCCTGGGCCTTTTATGTTAGCTTTCCTGCTTGACTTTTGATTTCGTCATGGCGAGGCCAATACCCTCGAAGAGTTCGAAGATAGAGAAGCCGTACCAGAGGGTGTAGATTATGTAGAAGATGAGCATGCAGGCGAGCAGGAGGACGTGGTCTTTCACATTGACCGGTTCAACGCCAAAGAAATTGTGCCCTGGCTCAAGAGCGCGGCGGATGACTTGATCGAGGACCTTGGCCTCAGCGATCATGCCCTTTTTCTGGAGTTCCTTGATGCTTGGCGTCAAAACATGCCAGATGGCTGTTGTCACCTGCAGAGCCGGCACACCGTATCTGTCGGCAACGGACTTGTCGTCGTTTTTGTACAGGTGTTCGGAATCATCGACGACCTGGGCGAGAAGGCGGCCGAGATCGCCCTTATAGGTCACCTGCCCCTTGTCGTTTGTGGCTTCAAGGCCGGCCATTTGGATGAACTTGCAGGCGAGATCAGCCTTGTCGGCTTTCTTAAGCTTTACAGTCACGTCGACTGTTTTTCCTTCAAGGCTTTTCAGCTGCTCGCGGACAACTGGGATGAAGTTGGAGCTGCCCTTGGAGAGTTCGTTAAAAACATTGTCGGCGAACTGCAGACCTGTCAGCGGTCTTCCGTGTTCATCGTGAAAAATGGGGGAGAGGAGAAAGAAGAAAATGACCAAGAATGACAGGAGCATCAGGCTGCCCTTGATAAAGGGCTTTTTTTCATGAATAAGCATTCTAGGCCTCCCCTCTCAATTTGCCGAGGTTGACGAAGAATTTGCTGAAGACCCAAATGCCAAAAAAGGCAACAACAGCCCAGAAGACGTAATTGCCGATCTGCTCGATTGCGTTGACAACGGTCGGGTTCCAGTTCAGCACTTCCATTTCGACGAGCTTCTTCGGAAGAACGGAGACGCGGTTGATGAAACCGGCGATGATCGACATGGCGTAAAAGCCACGGATGTGGACGCCCTTAACAACCTTGGTTGTTAAAGCGCCAATCTGAATGCCGAGGAGTGAGCCTAAAAGCATGCCGATGGCAAGAGTATAGAAGACGTACCCGTAGATGGCGTACTGGCCGATTGCTGCAAAACCCGCAGTAAAGATGATCTGGAGAATGTCTGTGCCGACGGTTGTCATTGAGGAGACGCCGAAGACGTAGACAAACATGGGGAAGGTGACAAAGCCGCCGCCAACGCCCATGATGGCCGCAAGCAGACCAACGACCACACCGCCCGCAGCGACAATCCAGCCGGAGATGCGGCGGCCGCCAGGAACGAGGTCCTCGTCAAAGGTGATCATCGGGGGAACGCTTAGGCTCTGCATCCTAACGGAAAGGCCGGTTAAGCCGGCATTGGCGCTCTGGCTTGCATTGCTTTGGACCTGTGTTCCGCGTGTTGCGCGCAGGAAATCAAAGAGGGCATAGAAGCCGAGGAAGCCCAGGAGAAGGGCGTAGATAGTTGAAATAAAGAGTTCTGAGAGGAGCGGGTCTTTGTTGTAGAGGCCTTTGTTGATAAAGCCGCCAATAAAGGTGCCGGCAATGGAGCCTACAAGAAAGGCAATGGCCAGCTTGGCTGACACATTGCCCAGTTTCTTGTGGATCGTGGTACCCATGATGGCCTTTGCGAAAATATGGAAAAGGTCGGTACCAACAGCCAAGATACCTTTCACACCGACGGCCATGAGGGCGGGGGTGATGATAAAGCCGCCGCCTGCACCGATGCAGCCTGTGATCAGACCAGCCGCGAGACCTACGGCAATGGACGCGAGGAAAATCGTGGTCGTATAGAAGGCCGGCGCGTAGGCGGCTTTTCCGCCAAGCATTTCCTGACCAACAGCATAGGCCTCAACAAGGCAGCCGGCAAGAATCGGCACAGCAAGTGCCAAAAGAATCAGAAGCTTTTTGCGATTCTTCAGGATTGAGGTTGAGACCTCAAGATCCCATTTCGCGTACGCTTGAGAGCCGGCAAGAAGAAATTGGTAGACTTGCCTCCCAAGTTTCATAGGTACCTCCCGGTTGTGGTCCAACAAAAAAAGATGTATCGCAAGAAAGGCTCTTTGTCTCTATGCGCGCGTAAGAGTGTCGCATGCGCCAAAAATGATCAGTTCCATCCAGTCGTAGGCGAAATCAAGACAGGCGGCGTCGCCATCCATATCGTCCCTCAAGATACGTTCCTGTCTTTCCTGAGATAGGGAGAGGCGTTTGAAAATCCGCATTTTTGTGATCATCTGTCTAAACTCGTCTCCGTAGTAGAGCGCAAGACGCGCCATGGACTGCATACGCTCGTCTAAGGGTTTCTTGCCTGCGGAAACAAGACTCATAAGCCGCATGTAGCGGTCGTTTGAGGCATTGTAGGGAGAGAGGCCCTGGTCTTCAAACCAGGAAATAGGTGTCCTTTCAGGGCCTTCGTCAAAACCGTGGCAGTGATCTTCTTTGATAAGAAAGAAACGCTCAATGACACCCTGGGCTCCCAGGCGTGTTCCCCGGCCAAGGGGGTAGCTGCGGCAAGCGCTCGGTCTGTCCTCATAGACCATACAGCCCACAGGGCTCACAAAGGGGCAGGGTTCGCCAGGCTCTTTGTTCATGGTGAGGGTGCAGAGAGTAAAGCCCGTCTCAGGCATGGTTTGCATGGTCGTGTAGCTTGTGAGAAATGTCTTGCTATCTAGCGAGAGGTGGCGTCTAAGACGCAGGACATCGTAGGGGGTCAGAGGGAGTGTCAGCTCCGCGCAGCATCTGTTGAAGCAGGGAACTTGGGGATTGCAGTCAAAACAGAAATGCTCGTCCGGCGCAAGGTCGGGTAGGGAGGGATCAGTGTCGTTCGGCATGAAAAGTCCTTTCCTTAGATTGCTTTATTGAGCGCGTACTCAATAATGCCCTGGGCGCCTGCGGCAGAGAGGCGGGGGATCAGATCGCGGACAAGATGCGAGTCAACGACTGTCTCAACCGAAAACCATTGCGCGACGCGTAAGGGGGAGACTGTCGGTGAATTTAAGGCCGGCAGCATTTCAAGGACTGCCTCAAGCTTGTCAGAAGGCGCGTTCATTTTAAGCGCGACAAGCGAGCGAGCCCTAAGCGCTCCCTCAAGGAGCAATTTAATCTGGTCTATCTTCCGCCGTTTTTCGGGATTTTCGAGGGCCTGCGCATTGGCTATAAGGACAGGACAGGACTGCATGACCTCATCGATGATCCGAAGCCCCTGGGCGCGTATAGTCGATCCAGTTTCTGTCACTTCAACGATTCCGTCCGCAAGTCCCTCGACGATTTTCGCCTCAGTGGCTCCCCAAGAGTAGAATACCTCGCAGTCAATATTCTTGCGCGAAAAATAGCCTTGCGTCATTGCGATGAGTTCAGTTGCTATGCGTTTTCCGCGCAAATCCTCGGGTTTTTCGTAGGGGGAGTTGCCGGCGACAGCGAGAACCCAGCGCGAGGGACGCAGGGAGACTTTCGAGTAGACGAGCTTGGCAAGTTGAGTCACAGAATCGTGGACACCGCGCTCAATGAGCCAATCTTCCGCAGCGATGCCGACATCCATGATGCCGTCCTTGACATAGCTTCCTATTTCTTGAACGCGGCAGATCGAGACTGTGATCTCCTCATCGTTGATCTCGGGAAAATAGTTGCGGGAGTGGCGCGCTATTTTCCAGCCCGCGCTTTCAAAAAGACGTATTGTCGCCTCTTCCAGGGAGCCCTTCGGGATCCCAAGCTTGAGTAGGGGGAGTTTTTGCATTGCCATGTCGTCTCTTTATGAACTAGCGTTTGTACACCGCTTCTGGATCAAAGATTTGCGGTGAACACAGGCGTATTGCCCCATCCTTCATCTCGCGGTAAAAACAGGAGCGTCTGCCCGTGTGGCAGGCGGCGCCTCCCACCTGTTCGACAAGGAGGAGGATTGAGTCGCTGTCGCAGTCGATGCGCAGGGCAACGATTTTTTGTACATTGCCTGATGTTTCGCCCTTGTGCCAGAGTTTGTTGCGGCTTCTGCTAAAATAATGCGCTTCGCCGCTTGCAAGCGTTTTTTGCCAGGCTTCCTCATTCATATAGGCAAGCATGAGGACATCCAGTGTTTTTGCATCCTGGACTATGGCGGGAAGAAGGCCCTTTGAGAAATCTGGGGCAAAAGGCAAGGTCTGTGCCATGGGAGTACCGCATAGGTTAGGGTAAAGAAAATCGAAGTATGAAGCAGGAGAAGCAAAAAAGCAAGAAGCGGGAATACTCTTGTGTGTCAAAAACACTGTATGCGCAAAGCAGATCCTGTTCTCTGACTGTCCAGACCGCATACATATTTTCCGCTTAGTAGAACGTGAGAGTTCTTCATAAAAAAATCTTGCTTTTATGTAGCAGAAAGCTTTTTCTTTCGCAATCGCGAGCCTTAGAATTGACACCTTGGTTCTTCGCGGTTAGGTATCGGCTTTTGGTAATCGTTTGACGAGGAGAGAGTTATGAATGTCGATGAGCAGCTCGCGCTTATTAAGCGCGGTGTTGTGGAACTGATAGACGAGGGGGAACTGCGTAAAAAACTTGAGCGCGGAGTTCCCCTGCGCGTCAAGGTCGGCTTTGATCCGACAGCCCCAGATCTCCATCTGGGACACACTGTTGTTATGCAGAAGATGCGGCATTTTCAGCAGCTTGGGCATACCATCTATTTTCTTATAGGCGATTTCACAGGCCGCATAGGCGATCCCACAGGCCGCAGCGAGACGCGCCCGCCGCTCACCGAGGAACAGGTACTTGCGAATGCCGAAACCTACAAAAAGCAGGTCTTCAAAATTCTGGATCCTGAGAAGACCGTTGTGGTCTTCAATTCCGAATGGCTTTCGAAACTGGATGCCGCAGGCTTCATCAAACTCGCCTCGTGCTACACGGTAGCCCGAATGATGGAACGCGACGATTTTGAGAAACGCTACCGCGAGCAGCGGCCTATTTCGATTCACGAGTTTTTGTACCCTCTCTGTCAGGGCTTCGATTCAGTCAATCTGAAAGCGGACGTGGAGCTTGGCGGGACAGACCAGAAGTTTAATCTCCTTATGGGACGGACCCTTCAGGCCCATTATGGCCAAGAGAGCCAGTGCATCCTCACAATGCCCCTGCTCGAAGGGCTCGACGGTGTCCGCAAAATGTCCAAGTCCTACGGCAACTACATAGGTATTGACGAGGCGCCAGAGGAGATTTTTGGCAAGGTGATGCGTGTGTCCGATACGCTCATGTGGCGTTACTACGAGCTTCTCTCCGAAAAAAGCCTTGATGAAATCGCGGCGATGAAAGAGGGTGTTGAGCGGGGCACAGTGCATCCCAAGGCCTGTAAGGAAGATTTGGCCTGCGAGCTTGTCGCCCGCTACCACAGCGAGGACGCGGCCCTGCGTGCAAAGCAAGATTTTGAGAACACCTTTGTTTCGGGCGCTCTGCCGGAAAATGCGCAGACCTTTACCTGCGCTTTTGGCGAAGCAAGCGCTCCTATCGCTTTTCTTGTGGCTGCAGGCCTTGTGAAGAGCCGCAGCGAGGTGCGCCGCCTTGTGCAGACCGGAGCCTTGACGGTCAATGGAGAACGCTGTTCCGATGCTCTTGCCCCTCTCTCTTTGGGCAATTATGAAATTAGGCTTGGAAAAAAGCGCTTTATCAAGCTGTGCGTCACTGCCTAAGCAAACAAAGCCTCCCCTGCGGAGGCTTTGTTCGTTTTGCGCGCGCGTGAACCCTGTCCGCTCGTATCGCAGGAAGAATCTTCACGAAAGATTGATAGGTGAAGCAAACCGTTTTCGTCCTCGTTCTTGTCCTCGTCAATGGCTGACACTTGCGTAGTGTAGAAAAAAGCCCTCGCCCCCTTTAGGGATGGGCGAGGGCTGTATTAGTGCGATACGTACAGCGCCCCGTGCCTAGCGTGGGCTGAGTTTAAGCTCAAGGCAACTGGGCAGAAGGGCGAATCGGGCAGGGCTTCCAGGAGCGAGGCGGCCCATAGCCAATGGGAGCCCCAGGGCATACGCACCGTTTACGGTGAGCATACGGAGAAGGGCGTTTGCTGGAAGGTCTTTTGTTTTTTTCAGGAAACAGGCCTCTTGTATGACGTCAAGGTCGGGTGATGACGTAAGTCCATCTGTTCCGAGACAGAGGAGTATGCCCTTTTCTATGAACGTTTCAACTCTCGCTGTGCCGCATGCGAGATTGGCGTTCGATCTTGGGCAGAGGCAGACGGCTACGTCCATAGCTGCCAGAAGTTCGGCCTCATCCTCGCTCACGTGGACGCAATGAACGGCCAGAAGATTGGATAGGAGACCGAGAGAGTTTGCCAAGGGGACAGGACGCATTTTCGGTACAGTCCATGAGGGGGGAAGAACGCCGTGGGTGAAGATTTCGTAGAGTTCCCCTCTGCCAGATGTCAGCATGTCCACTTCTTCGGGTGACTCGGCGAGATGGAGACTCATCCGTCTGTTAAAACTTGCTGCGATGCGCGAGGCCGCCTTGAGTGTCTCCCCAGTTGTCGAATAGAGAGCGTGACCTGCGGCTGATAGGAGTGCGTTTGGACACTCTTTGTGCATATCGTCTACGACAGTTGCGAGCGCATTGATCTTTTGGCCAAAGGCTTCGCAAAGGTGGATGAGACGGATACCCTTTTTGTTCGCCAAATTTTCAAGTGCAGCAAGTGTTCTTAAGGACGGGGACGCGATGCTTCCTATGCACGCTGTGCCCTTCATGGCGCACTGTGCAAGCGCCTTTTCGCGGGCTGCGTCAATTTCCCTTGTGTCTTCCGGTTCATGTCTTGGGCAGAGGGGGATGAGGCTTGTAAGCCATGCTGAGAAGCCCGCTCCCCACTGTGTTTTGCCTGCAAGGTGAGAGATGTCGATATGGGCGTGGCAGTTGATGACTCCTGGGATAAGAGAGACATCGCCCAGATCGTGGACTATGAGGCCCTTGGGCAGTTCGAGATCCTTTTTTTTGCCGCATGCGACAACGTAGTTTTTGTGGACAAGAAGGACGCCGTTGTCAATTGAGCTGATAGGCTCGAAAAGATCCTTGCCGCGCGCCGCTTTCTCATTGGTCATGGGCACGATTGTGCGAGCGCGCACGGCGTAGCTTTCACCGTACTCTTTCATCACCTCTTCAGCGTACAAAACCCGAGTGCTGGACGGGGAAACGCTGCCTCCACTTTGTACTCTATCTCAAATTTCAGGCTGAGAGTCTCGCGATTGAGACGAAAGGTCCAATTTTTGTGCGCCTTCAATCCTAAAGGACGATGTCAGCGCAAAAGAGAGTCGTTACGCTTAATGCGTGCTGCTCTCATTAAGCTCAGCGCATTTGCCGCACACACGGTGAGTCACGCATCTCTCTAAGATTGAGTATGAGCAATCTCTTAAAGAAGTCTATTCAGAGAGATTGTTGTATTGAAATACCCTGCCAGTTTTAACAAATAGAATGCTTTGCTTGCCGCCACAAAAGATTTCCTTGTGTCTTGTATGCCATCTTTCTTGGCGCAAGAGAGTCTTTGTATTGTGAGCCAAAGCACAGTACCCGCCTTGCATACGCTCAAGATGCAGCACTTTAAGCAAATCTGTTTTGGGCAATACTCCCACACAGACCGATTGCGCTCTCCTTGGCGTCACAATGCTTCGTTGCGCGCAACGAAGTGAGTCTTGTGGCGTACAGGGAGGATGTGCAATCAGTATGCGGCCGGGGCTTTTTTTTAGGGCAAATGACTACGGCAGAAGCCCGATAAGCATACGCCCTGCGACAATGAGAAGAAAGAAAGCGAAGCAGACTTTGAGTTTTGCCGTGGGAAGGGCGTGGGAGAGTTTTGCGCCAATTGGGGCTGTGCAGAAGCTTGCGGCGGCTAGGCCGATTAAAGCCGGAATGTGGATGAAACCGAGAGTTCCCTGCGGCATATCGGGGATGTTCATGCCGCCAATAATGTAGCCGATTGTTCCGGCAAGGGCTATTGGGAAGCCAATTGCCGCAGATGTGCCAACGGCCTCGTGCATGGGAACGTTGCAGAAGGTCATGAAGGGGACTGAGAGTGTTCCGCCACCTATGCCGACAAAGCTTGAAATAAGACCAATCACGCTCCCGACGCCGCTTGTGCCAAGAAAGCCCGGCATCTCGCGGCTTGCTTTTGGCTGGTAGCGGGATATCATTTTAAGCGCAACTACTATGAGAAAGCAGATAAAGAAGATTTTAAGAAAGAGGACCGGCATATGGCTTGCGACAAGACTTCCAAGAAATGTCCCGGCAAGTATCCCAGGGGTTATATGCTTCACAATATCCCAGTGTACGGCGCCGCGTTTATTGTGGGCCCTTGCGCTTGAAATCGACGTGATGACTATGCTGGCAAGGGATGTGCCGAGAGCAAGATGCTGGCAGAGAGCCTCAGGGACCCCCTGTGTCGGGAAGATGACAAGAAGCATAGGGACAATGACAATTCCCCCGCCCACGCCGAGAAGGCCGGCTAGAATGCCGGCAACGGCACCACAGCACAGATAGACGAGCAGTGAGAGAACCATAGGAATCCTTCCTGATAAAAATATGAATGAGTGCACTTCGTTACGAAGTGTGGCTTCCAAGGAGTGGTATCTGCCATGCGCGCGTACGAGACGTTTTCTTCGTACAAGAACTCTGTATCACTCTTAAAAAGGAATTTCGAGCCTAAACTCTTTATGTCTGTGTGACTCGAAATAATTTCAAGAAAGTTTCTCGTGGAAAATCCTGATTATATGTGACCTTTCTCTATAAAATCGAGTTTTTATGTGATATTCTTTGAGTCACACGTGTGACTCATGTGTGACTCAAAGGAGGAGAAGGTCGTGCTACTTAGTATACGTGTAGAAACACCCGAGGGAACCAGACTACATACGAGAAAAAAACAACGTACGTCTATCATGCTCTCAATAGGGAGTATCTGCCGGAGAAAAAATACACACGAGAGAAAAAAGTTTGCATCGGCAAACTGCACTGTACCCCCTGTCAAGGGGTTGACAAGTTTTTTTCTTAAAAAATTTGTTGCCGAAAATGCGTAGATGAGTTAATAAAAAATCCATCCCACCAAAAAAAATATCTCTGTCCAGCAGCGAGAAAAGGCAGTATTAGGTGTGACTATGGTGGGCGGGAGATGACCTTGCCCCACTCAGCTATATGCATAGCAGGATTTTTTGCTGCCGAGTATACATAGGGAGAAAACCTGTCTTTAGGACATATTTCGCAAAGTGCATTTTAGAAAATGAAATTCAAATTTATTATGATGTATAAATGTAGACAAATTTTAGATTGTTTATAATTTTTTTATATTTGTTAAAATTTTATGTATCTTGCCTTTTTTGCTGAAACTTAGAATATCTCAATACCAAAATTTAGTCCCGATTTTAATAGAACAACTGAACAAACTTATCGAGAAGCCTGTCTCCGCTCGAAGATGTATGATGAGCGACCGCAAACTTGAGATTTAAATGCTCACATATGAGCCTTGAGTCCATATTGTAGTATGTCGCCATGGCGAACTAAAAATGTGTCCATTGGTTTCCCCTCAAAGTGTTATATAGAGGCGGGAGCACGTTCACTTACGGAGAATAAAAATGCTGAACTGGGTCAAAATGCTTAAAGAGATAAAAGAGGCTGAGGCTGAAAGGGGGCGACAGATGTTTTCATTCAAGAGATTCTTGTTTATGGGAATAGGCCGCTTGTTCGATTTTACCGGTAGCTACAACCGTAGTTTTTTATTTAGCAAGCTTGGCATAAATGGTCTTTCGCGAGACAGGCAGGCATTGCAAAGAGACGTTATTATGATTTGCGGGGATATGCGTAAGGCGGAAACAAAAATGCGGAGAACTTATGAAAAAAATCATAAGAAAGCGCGCGCATATTCGTAAGGCCGAAAAGGCTGAGTTGTTCCAGAAAGAAGGTTGGCAAGCGTTCGGTACGTGCATGGGCAGCTTTCGGTAGTTCAGCTTAATGTCCCATCGGCTCATTGCATTGAGGATTGCTTGCCTTTTTACCCAGACGCGGCGGAAAACTTTGAATGCTACTACCCTGGCATAATCCAGTCTCTCTCAAGGGCTTCACCACCTCTCATGTCAGACACCGTGAAAGCAGGCTCTTTTGCCGTCTTCACGCATACTCAAGAGCTTACTTCTGTCTATGATAAAAAAATGCTGTCAAGCTACTTGACATAATTTTTTTATCATTCCCGACGAATCTGCGGTATTTTCGCGCTACGAGGCGTGTATGCGTTGCCATATGATGTATGACTGTCGCATTATGACCGATGTCGCGATTTCGCGTTTCCGTATACTTAGCCTCATACAGTTTTCCCATAGGTGGACGATGTCAGAGTGTAACTCTAAGGACCTGTAAAATCGTAAGTTGCGCATTTTCCCGCAAAAATCTACCCACAGAACCCTCCTTGAGAACGGGTAAGATACCTCCTCCCGGCAAATAGATTTTTCCACCGTCTGAGCTGGCGGCATAGCATTCTGCCAATTCCGAACCAGTACGACAGTATACCTGGAAGAGTAATGCTATCTGCCGAAAGAAGCTTAAGTTAACCCGAGGATTTTGAGGGAAGACACAAAGCCAGAGCTTATTAAAAATGATTTTCATTTCTGCTGTCGAAACTGTCTACCAGTTTCGACTAAATATCACGATACCTTTTTACAGTTCCTATCGGCCATTCCCAGCGAGTTACAAATGAAATCCTCGCGATACAGAGCAT
>JAFTDR010000168.1 GCA_017454105.1 Desulfovibrionaceae bacterium
ATAGGCTCCGATTCCTCCACCAGCTGCTGCTGTAGGAGAACACGGTTGCGGTCGATTATCGTCACATGGTCCAAGAGGCGCTCTACGTCGTGTACCTGGTGGGTGCTGATGAGGACCGTCTTCTCGTCGGTCATTCCTTCGAGCAGGACGCGGCGGAACTGGCTCTTCGAGAGGATGTCCAGGCCGTTCGTCGGCTCATCCATCAGCAGGTAGCGCGTGTTCGTAGCCAGGGCCAGGCACATATACACCTTCTTCTTCTGTCCGAGGCTAAGCCCGCCCAGGTGCACCTCGGGGCTCATGTCGAAGCCGTCCAGGCACTTGGCAAGCAGTTCCTCGCTGAAACGAGTATAAAAAGGTTTGAGCGCGCGTACGTACTCGCGTAAGGTGATGCGAGGCATGTCGTACTCCTCAGGCACGAGGAAGACCTCGCTCAGCATCTCGGGCAGGCGGCGGCTGGCTTCCATGCCATCTACCTCCACCAGACCCTTTTCAGGGCGCAGCAGGCCCATTATCAGATACAACAAGGTACTCTTGCCCGTACCGTTCTTTCCCAGTAGGCCATAGATACCCCCGCCCTGGAAATCCAGCGAGAAATCCTTCAGCACAGCATGGTACCGATTGTAGCCGAAAGTCACATTATTTACTGTAATCATAGCGTAATAGTTAAATAGTACACTGCAAAAGTAGTGCGTTATTACAATATGACCAAACAAATTCAGCTATTTAACATAATTTTAACACTTCAAAGACCATTTTCAGCCGTTTTACACCCCAAATGGGGCAAATAATGCCTGTTTTGCACATTTTTCAAGCCAAAGGTTTGCCGTATCGATGAAAAGCTGTAACTTTGCCTCAGAAATACGGAAATACGGATCTACGGAATTACGGATCTACGGATCTACGGAATTACGGAAACATTAAAAGTTCAAAAGTTCAAAAGTTCAAAAGTTCAAAAGTTCACTAATAACATTATTAAAATTAAAAGCACATGAGAAAGACAATTTTTCTGCTCATCGCAGTATTCAGCCTGTCTCTGTCGGCAAAGACGGGGCCCAGGGAGTCAAAGACAAGTTTTGCACGCGAGGCCTTGCAACCCTACGTGGACAAGGGCCAGCTGGCCGGAGCCATTAGCGTGTTCTACAAGGACGGCGTGCAGGAGACCTGCTGCATCGGGTACGCCGACGTATCGCAGAAGCGCCCCATCCGGATGGACAACATCTTCATGCAGTGCTCGCAGACGAAAGGATTCTGCGGCGTGACGATAGCCAAGCTTGTGGAGGAGGGAAAACTCTCGCTGGACGACCCCGTCTCGAAGTACCTGCCCGAGTTCAAGGAACTGTGGGTGCTGGATGGGGAGAAGGACGGCATCAAGACGCTGCACCGGGCCAAGAACGTGCTCACCGTGCGGATGTGCCTGAATCACACCGGCGGATTCCCCTTCGAGATCAGCGCCAAGCGTCCGGACGTGCGCGGAGGGGGCTGGTCGGGCGGCGCACCGCTGCGCCAGACGGCTTCCATCGCAGCGGCCTCCCCCATCTCCTTCGAACCTGGCACACGCGAGCAGTACTCCAATACGGGCATCGACATAGGCGCAGCTGTGGTGGAAGCCGTTACGGGCATGAAGTGGGAGAAATACCTGAAGCAGGAAGTGCTGGACCCCCTTGGCATGAAGTCTTCAACTTTCTGGCCCACCGACAAGCAGATAAAGAAGAAGATAGAGCTCTATGAGACAAAGGCCGACGGGCCCGCCGAGTGGCGCGAGGAGATGGGCAACCAGCAGCGTCCCTACAACGACGCGCACGTCTTTGCCTCGGCCGGCGCAGGCCTCTGGACCACGGCCAGCGACCAATTGAAGTTCTACAAGATGCTCATGAACCTGGGCGTTGGCGAAAACGGCGTACGCATACTGAAGGAGGAGACGGTGAAGAACATACTGGCCGTCTCGACACGTCCCGAAGGCATGGGCGGCTATTCGCTGGGACTCTCCGCTCCCGTCAAGGACAACGAAGACGCATGGTTCGGACACGGCGGTGCATGGGGCACCAACTGCTCCGTCAACTGGCACAAGAAGGAGCTCAAGCTCTGGGTCATCCAGAACGCAGGCGGCGGACAGCCCTGGAACGGCGACGTAGCCAAGGCTGCCGAGAAGTTCTTCGCCCAGCCGTTAGGCAAATCCGACGTCGATGCCTATACGGGGCGCGTGAAGTAAAGGGGCTTAAGGCTTCTTATTCCATCAGCGGGAAGGACTTGACGGTTCTTCCCGTTCTTTTTTTTCTACCCGTTCCCGTCCTGTCTTTCTACATGCATCTTATTTGTCGTTGTTCTTTCTTACCTGCAACAAAATACATTTTCCTCCTTACACTACCACGAATATTCTGCGCGTCTCTCTCCCTTCTTCTGAATCCAGGAAGTTATCGCGCTCCCTTTTTTGCCAATTCCTGATACATCTTAAATAGTTCTGCTACGCACATGCTTTCGGTGAACTGGCTGCTGGCCTTCCATCCGTATGCCTGCATGACGGCGCGGTCGTTTTCTTGGTGAGCTTTGCGGAGTTCGGGGGGCATTGTGAGTTCGTCGTAGAGGTCTGCAAGCGAGGAGTCGGGATAGAGCGCCCTGGTATCGAGTATGCCCTGTGCCGTCTGCTCAATTTTCTGCTTCTGCTCTTCTGTCGGATTTGGCCACGGGAAGTTATTATAAACTAAATCTCCACCATAACGATATCTGCTTTCAAGACGACCAGCCACAACTCTCATCCATGCATTATGAACATTAGATGTCAATATGCCAAAATGATAAAGAGTTGCATCTGGAACAACAAAAACAAGATTGCTGGCAATTATATCGGGAGACATAAAACCTATTGGTATGTAACGGCGCTTTTCTGACGATACCTGGGGAATAACCAGATAATTGCTGTCTGGTTGAGCATCAACAGCAAAAAGCGTTGGTGTATCCGCAGCTCTTCTTGTGGTAGCAGCAGGACTTGCTAAACGGGCCTTTCTTACTTCTTCCACGCGTTCCATAACTTTCCTACAAGCACGCAACTCTTTTATATTTGCTCCTTTCAGCCATAGGCAATAACGTTCGCCGCCGTTTATAAATTCTTCAGAGCCAATATAAGGTTTAATCCATTTTTCACAGATGGGATTGTCTGCAATAAATAAGGGTCGTTCTTCTACTGTCACTGTAAATGCTGATGAACGCGGCAAACTACCAACTCGTATTGGGGGCACCTCTGAAATAGGTGTAGAACGTCTTTCTGGACAAACAATGGGAGCATCTATTAAATAGCCATTTATGTTTGTGCAAATTGTTATTCCTCCATCACTATAAAGTCTTGGATTTCGTTCAAGTTTGCCATCGGAGAACCCTACAATAATGACATGAACATGGGCTTTATCACTTGCCTCACTATTCCATACAAATGTTTGCCAAGCGAAATCTATTTTGCAGCCCATATTGAAGATGGTCTTCCAGAGTGTGCCTATAGATATGCCTTGGCAAAGACTATTAGTTGCAACAAAAGCAGAATGAGTGCACGTGCCTTGCATACAACGCGCGGCCTTGTAAAACCACGAAGCAACATAATCACTTTTGTCCATTTTAACTTTTCCAAAGACAAATTCCATATCTGCCTTCTGCGCATTACTCCTTAGATTGTGCCCTACGAACGGAGGGTTGCCCATGATGTAGTCAAAAATGACTTTTCTTTTTGGGGCAGGCTTCGGGCCTCGCTGAATATCGGAAGTAACCAGATTGATGTCTTTGTATTCTATTGTGGGTTCACTGGCCCTTAATGACTCGTCCTCGAAAATGACGTATGTGTTCTTTGCTATGACTGTCGGAGTCTTTTCGCTTACTTCCCACTCGCTCCAATCCATCCTTAAAGCATTGCCCTCAACGATGTTTGCATAGCTTTTCAGGGGTAGGAAATCGACTTCGTGATGGATGATGCGCTCGGTTTCGGCCAGCATTTGTGCTTCGCTTATCCAAAGGGCAGTTCTCGCCACCTCCACAGCAAAGTCGTTTATCTCAATGCCATAGAATTGGTGGATGCTAACCTTAACAGGTGAAAGTCCTTCCCAGGCAAGTTGTGTCTGTCCGTGTGTCATTTCACGAATAGCTTCATTCTCCAGGCGGCGCAGGCTCAGATAGGTTTCTGTGAGGAAGTTGCCAGAACCGCAAGCAGGATCGAGGAAGGTGAGGCTTGCCAGTTTGTTCTGGTAGGCTTCAAGTTTCTTATTCCTTTGCCTCTCCACCTTTTCTTCGAGGATGGTGTCCAGCTCGCTGCGCAGGTCATTCAGGAAAAGCGGGTCGATAACCTTGTGGATGTTCTCGATACTGGTGTAGTGCATACCGCCGCTTCTGCGCGTTTCGGGGTTCAGGGTACTCTCGAACACGCCTCCGAAGATAGTGGGCGATATATCGCTCCAGTCAAAGTCGAGGCTTGCGTCCTGCAAAAGAATCTGCTTCAGTTCCTCTGTGAATTGCGGTATCTCTATCTCTTCTTCGAATAGTCCTCCATTGGTGTAGGGGAATGCCTTCAGATCGTCCTTCAGGTATTTGCTGCGCTTTTCCTGTGGTTTGTTCAGCACCTCAAAGAGGTCACGCAAAGCACGACGCAAATCTTCTGCTTCATAGCGGGCAAGAAAGTCATGGAACTGGTTGTGAGTAAACAGCCCGGCATCTTCGGCATAGAGGCAGAAAACGAGACGGACACAAAGGATGTTGAGCCATCGAGATGCTTGGGGCGAATCGTCGCCATACTGCTTCACCAAGGCATCGTACATCTTACCCACAATCTTGCCTGCCTCCAACGAAACCCGCTCTTCCTTCGATATGTGCTCATTCTTGCTATCTACGAGGAACTGCATGCGATAGAATTCCTTGCCCAGGTTCTCCAGCAAAATACTCTCAGGTTCGGCATTGGGTTTGTCCATATCATAGACAAGGAACTCTGAGAAGTTACAAGTCACAATCCATCGGGGATGCTGCGAGACAGGAAGGCTGACCACATAGCGACGAGCCTGCAGGAAGGGAGTCAGAACTGCGCCATCGCTTTGTCGTATGCCCAAGCGCAGATTCACTCCAAGCGATTTCTGCTCTATGAGTACCTTTGTTGAAGGGATGTGCCCGTCTATGAAGTTCGAGGCATCTACCATGTGATGCTCCTCGAATGTGATGAAACCATTTGATGGAGTCTCTATGCCAAAGACATTACTGAGCAGGTCGAGCCAGAAAGGTTGCGAATCGCTCCTCTCACTGCCCTTGCCTTTCCATCGCTCGGCGAACTTCGCAGCATCAGCCGCTATCTGTTTCTCTGCCTTCATACAGTTTACCATTTATCAATACAAATTTCGCAAAACCACATTTTCAAAGTTCTTCGGTGGTCAGCTTTGCCGTATCTATCTGTTTTCATTTCCTACCTTCAACAGTTTCCTACCTTCATCAATAACGTCCAGCTTTAGCCAAGGCCTATTCAGGCGACGTTCGAGGACAAAAATACGTCTTTTTTTTGAACTGGCAAAGTGATTCACTGAATTATTTGGCAGTGTGGGGGAAAAAGAGTATTTTGCAGTAAATATTCGAACAATAATGCTATGATAGCAAATTCGCATTACGTACCGTTGCAGCCACCTTTTCCTATAATCTACTATAGGGGGACGATTGCTATGCAGACAGGAACCCATGATTGTCCTGTAGCAACCAGAAGAGAAGGTCTTTACCTTTAGTGCCATAAAAATACAAATTTTAAGGGTTGTAAAAATATTTCCGCATCCTTAAAACCCATTCCTTTCTTCGTGTTTTTGCGCTATGCCTATGGAAATAATGTTCGTGCACTAACAAAAAATTTCCCGTTGGCTATGCCGCAAATCAGCTGCATTGTGTCATTTTTGCAACTCTGTTGCAAAGGTACGACTTTTTCGTAAACCGTGCAAGCTTTTCGGCAATTATTTTTCAAAAGAAAGCAAAAAAATGGGTAAGTTTTTCACTTTTTCACTTTTGACATTAAGGTTTCCACAGTAAGACCTTTTCGTGAACTGAGCAGGCTTTTCGACAATTTTTTTTCAAAAGACAGCAAAAAGGGGTAAGTTTTTCACTTTTTCACTTTTTCACTTTTGACATTAACATTTCCG
>JAFTDR010000169.1 GCA_017454105.1 Desulfovibrionaceae bacterium
AACTCGTAAAAGCTTTGCCTGGGTGAGCGGCGCAAGCTCTCCCACTTCATCAAGAAAGAGCGTTCCGTGGTCTGCAAGCTCAAAACGGCCTTTGCGCAAGCTATGGGCTCCGGTAAAGGCGCCCCGCACATGACCAAAGAGTTCGCTCTCAATGAGATTGTCTGGGAGGGCTGCGCAGTTGAGCGATATGAAGGGGCCAGCAGAGCGCGGACTCTCTGCATGTATGGCAAGAGCCGCGAGTTCTTTGCCTGTGCCTGATTCCCCTTCAAGCAAAACAGTCGCCTGCGAGCTTGCGACCTGGTTTATCAGCTGATAGACATTTTGCATCTCGCTTGAGGTGCCGATAAAACCCGGTGGCACTAAGGGCGAACGCTTTCTTGCGTCCATCCTAAACTGGGATTCCATGGCCGCATGAGCCAATATGCTTGCAATAATTTCGAGGAGTCGCAGAAGAGCTTTCTGCGACTCCTCTTTTTTTGCTGGATGGTCGACAGAGAGGGCTCCGACTATCTGTTTATGGAGCATAATGGGCACGCAGAGAAATGCCAGGGTTTCGTGGGCGAGATCACGCGACTGTGTTCTATTGAGAAAAAGCGGTTCCTGCGAGATGTTTGAAACACAGATAGGCTTTCCGCTTTCGATGACCCGCCCTGTAATCCCCTCGCCCGGCAGATAGGTGCCGCGTCTTTCTTCTGTTTCCTTGAGTCCTACAGAGGTTCTGATGCGTATTTCGTTTGTCTCAGGTGAGAGCAAGGTTATTGTGCCACGCACAATCCCAAGATACTGGGCCATAAGGTCAAGAGAGGTCTCAAGCGCTTCCTCGATGTTTTGCACAGTATGCATGACTTGCGCAAGCTCGTAGAGCAGAGCAAGAGACGTTTCCTGCATTGGTGTCGTACTTTCGCTTTCCATGGGATTATTTATCGTGTTCACCAGGTTTTGGCGGCAGCATAAGATAGCTTACAACCGAACGCACACCATCAACCCGCTTTGCCGTCTGGATAGCAAGCCTTTTTTCGCTCTCGCTGCCAACGACACCGAGCAGAACCACGCGCCCGGCATTGACCTCTGTGTCAACACGGGTTGAGGAGAGACCAGGCTTTTCAATGAGCTTGGCCCTAAGACGCGTTGCGAGCAAAAAATCGCTCTCTGCACTTTTTTGGTGGGTGAAGAAATGCGTGGTGATTGAGCGGGGATGCTCTCTTTGAGCAATCTCTACAACGGTTTCTTTCATATATTCCGGTATCTCACCGACAATATAGACGTTTCTGTAGTAGCAATAGACTGCGAGCGACATGCCGCTCGATATGCTTTTTTCGACAAGGGCCGTCTTTATGCTTGTGGCTATGGCCTTGTCGTTGGACATGGTGTCGAGAAGGCGCTTGTCGTCCATAATGGCATAGGGGGCAGTAACAGCGCAGCCTCCAAGAAGCCAGGGGATAATGAGAAAAAGAAGAAGTCGATTCATTAGCTATTCAGCGCAAAGACCCAGGCTGCAAGGCCCAGGGAGGATGCGCCGCCTCCAGTGTTTTTTTTTTGCGGTACTCGTACATTCCCGCAAAGCCGAGGGAGCTACACAAGAGCGAGCCACAGCGGCTCTATTCAAGTTAAAAAGAGTCTTTTGGCTCAAAGAGGCCCGTTTCTACGCGACCGCATAATGAGTTTCCCTGTCAGCCAAATGCCGGCACCCACAGGACTCACTTCGTGTCGCGGGAAGAATCATTTGGTCCTGTAGGCTCTTCGCCTCTGTAGCTATAATTTATGTCGGGAAATTGAGATACGCGTTCTATGCGACCGCACAATGCTTTTTTCGCTCGCATTACATAGGGCCCACCGCTATCGGCCAGCAATAGGAAGAATGAGTAGCTATAGATTCAAAGGATTTCTTTTTGTGGGGCATCCGTGTCTATCGCGAACAAATACTATCCGTTCAATCCCTGCAACAGAGCCTTTTTGGGTCAGTCGCGACAGGCGAAAAGGAAGCAGCGACTAAAACGCCTGTTTCTTGTGGCCTACGCGTATGTCAATCCGTACACGGCAAAAACTCCGACAGACCCCAAAAAAGGGTCTTTGGAACGTGTATGCTCGCATCGCCCCTTTTCACTCATAGCAGAGCGTTCTATTGTTGTAGTCTCTCAATTCTTGCTCCGACGGCATTGAGTTTTTCTTCTATGCGCTCATAGCCGCGGTCCAAATGGTAGATGCGGCGCACATCGGTTATGCCGTGGGCAGCAAGGCCTGCGAGGACAAGGGAGGCGCTTGCGCGGAGATCGGAGGCCATAACCTGGGCTCCTCGTAGGTGGGACACACCGCGTATCATGGCTGTGTGGCCTGCTATTTTTATCTGCGCGCCCATACGGATAAGTTCAGGGACGTGCATAAAGCGGTTTTCAAAGATGCGCTCCTCAACTATGCTTGAGGAAGAGGCTATGCTCATAAGCGCCATAATCTGAGCCTGCATATCGGTTGGAAATCCAGGGTAGGGCTGGGTTTTGACATCCGTCCCATGGAGGCCTGCCTTGCCGCAGGCCGCAAGCACACCGTCCGGCGTCTGGCTGATCTGCATGCCAAGTTCCTGGAATTTATTGATGACCGTTTCGAGTTCAGAATAGGGGCAGTTCTTGATGGTCAACTTCCCGCCTGTTATGCCGGCCGCTGCGAGAAAGGTTCCGGCCTCGATGCGGTCAGGCATAATACTGTAGGTTTGGGCGGAAAGCGATTGAACACCATCAATCACGATAACCGACGTTCCATGGCCTTCGATACGCGCGCCACAAGAGATAAGAAAACGTGCCAGATCCACAACTTCCGGCTCCCGGGCCGCGTTTTCAAGGATAGTCCTGCCCTTCGCGAGAGCGGCAGCCATAAGCAGATTTTCTGTGCCGCCGACTGTCGGCATGTCAAAGACAATGTGCGCGCCTCTCAGTCCCGAGCAACGCCCGATTATGTCTCCTCCTTCCAGATCAAAACGCGCGCCCATCTGCTCTAGTGCCTTGATGTGCTGGTCAACAGGACGCGCACCGATCGCGCAGCCACCGGGAAGCGAGACGCGCGCCCGTCCAAGGCGTGTTAAGAGGGGGCCCAGGCAGAGGACCGATGCGCGCATGGTGCGGACAAGATCATAGGGGGCTTCTGGTATGAGATTGCCGGGTTCTGTCTGGACCACATGGTCCTCACATTCGCAGGAGAGACCGAGCATGCGCAGAAGTCTCAGCGTTGTCCGTATATCCTCAAGGTTTGGGACATTGAGGAAGGAGCAGGGAGAATCCATGAGTATGGCGGCAAAAAGAATGGGGAGTGCGGCATTCTTTGAGCCGCTGACAGTAATAGTTCCTGAAAGCGGTATTCCGCCCTCGATGCGCAGTTTGTCCATTGGTGGCTCGCTTGGTTAAAGATAATATCTTCGCCTCTTGTAAGGAAGAAGATTTTCTTTGGCAAGCGATTCTTCCAGGAAAAAAACACTTGCATATACCAGCGGGTTTATGTATAGTTTCTCTGCATGGCGAGAGTAGCTCAGTTGGCAGAGTACCTGGTTGTGGCCCAGGGTGTCGTGGGTTCAAGTCCCGTCTCTCGCCCCATTTTTTTTGTGCGTCCGCGTATGCGGACATTTTTTTTGCAAAAATTTCGCCTGCCTGCGAATTTCCTTTTTTGTGCGCGCAGGTGATACAATTTCTCTCAGGTTCGGAGGGAGTGTGACTATTGCTATTGCTGGTACCGGGTATGTCGGCTTAAGTTTAGCTGTGCTGCTTTCTCAAAAAAATGAAGTGATGGCCGTTGACATCATTCCGGAGAAAATCGCAAGCATAAACGCAAGAAAATCCCCTATTGCGGATGCGGAAATCGAGACATATCTTGGGACAAAAGAACTGCATCTGACGGCAACGCTCGACGCTGAAGAGGCCTACCGCAAGGCCGAGTTCATCATAATCGCGACACCAACCAATTATGACGTCGAGTCAAAGTTCTTTGACACTTCCTCAATAGATGCTGTGCTTAAAGTAATTGAGCGTGTGAATCCCAAGGCCTGCGTTGTGATTAAGTCAACGATACCGGTCGGCTATCTCAAAGAGACAATGCGCCGTTATCCCGCAATCCCCAACATGCTCTTCTCCCCCGAATTTCTGCGTGAAGGCCGGGCCCTCTACGACAATCTCCATCCCTCCCGGATTATTGTCGGCATAGCCGAGACAGACCGCCCAGAGCACCGCGCCCTGGCCGAGCGTTTCGCATCCCTCCTCGCCGACGCAGCTCTGGACAGCGATATCCCGACACGCATTGTCCATGCGACAGAGGCTGAGTGCATCAAGCTCTTCGCAAATTCATATCTCGCTCTGCGCGTCGCCTATTTTAATGAGCTTGACACCTATGCAGAGCAGTACGGCCTAAACACGGCACAGATTATCGAAGGGGTCTGCCTCGATCCGCGTATAGGTCAACACTACAATAATCCCTCCTTTGGCTACGGCGGCTACTGCCTTCCAAAAGACACCCTGCAGCTTCGTGCAAACTTCGCCAAGACCCCGTCGGAAATAGTGCCGGCTATTGTCCGCGCAAATGCCACACGCAAGCAATACATTGTATCCCGCATCCTTGCGCGGAAACCCTCGACTGTTGGCATCTACCGCTTGATTATGAAGGCGAAAAGCGACAATTTCCGCCAGTCCGCAATTCAGGATGTGATGCATGGCTTACGCGAGGCAGGCGTCTCTGTGTGCATTTTTGAGCCAATGGTCAAGGGCGATAGCTTCGGCGACTATCCAGTGTACCACGACCTTGACAACTTTGCCGCATCCGTTGATGTGATTGTCGCAAACCGCATGACAGAAGAACTGCGCCCCTATAGTCCGAAGGTCTATACACGCGATCTCTACGAGCGCGATTAAGCCCTTTTGTGATCGAGAGCAATGCGGATTCTTTTTGAAGCAAAAAAAAGCCCTCTGCACAAGAGGGCTTTTTTTGTGGGGCAAAGCTTGCAAAAGAATATTTGGGCGGCTCTTGCTACCAGATAGTTTTAGAGGCGCCAGAGGGCGAGCCCCTGGTCAAGCGCACTCTTCTTGTCGAGTATCCCCTTGATATCGAGAACAGGCGCGTTTGGGCGCGCAAGGAGCTTTTTGCAATCCTCTGCTGTGAGTTTTGTGAAGTCTTTGTGTCCGACCGCGATAATCAGCGCGTCGAGATCCCGCAGTTCGGATATGGGCAGAAGGCGTATACCATATTCTTTCTCTGTTTCTGCCGTATCGGCGCAGGGGTCATGCACAAAGGCTTGAACGCCGAATTCCGCAAGTTCTCGGACAATGTCGATGACGCGCGTATTGCGTATATCCGGCACATTCTCTTTGAAGGTAAAGCCCAAAATGCCGACACGGGCCCCTTTAATCGCTGTGCCCGCATTGATGAGCCGCTTCACGCACACTTCGGCGATATACTTGCCCATATTGTCGTTTATTTTGCGCCCTGCCAGGATCACTTCTGGATGGCAGCCAATTTCTTCTGCCTTGAAGGTCAGATAATACGGATCAACGCCTATGCAGTGGCCGCCGACAAGTCCTGGACGGAAGGGGAGAAAATTCCACTTGCTGCCTGCCGCTTCAAGAACTTCCAAGGTGTCTATGCCCATGCGGTTGAAGATGAGCGCGAGCTCGTTCATGAGGGCAATATTGATGTCGCGCTGCGTGTTCTCAATGACCTTGGCCGCTTCTGCGACCTTAATGCTTGAGGCCCTGTGAATGCCCGCTGTCACAACTCTTCCGTAGACTTTTGCAAGAAGATCCGCTGTCTCTTTGTCCGAGCCGGCCACAATCTTTCGGATCGTCGCGAGTCTGTGTACTGTGTCCCCAGGATTAATGCGCTCAGGCGAGTAGCCGACTGTGAAATCCTGACCGAAGGTGAGGTGCGAGTGTGCCTCAAGAATCGGCACGCATTCGTCTTCTGTCACACCAGGATAGACAGTTGATTCATAACAGACTACGGAGCCTTTTTGCATGTGAGCGCCGACAGTTTTGCTTGCTCCGAAAACTGGCCGTAGATCTGGATTTCTGTGCGAGTCGATGGGGGTTGGAACGGCAACAATAAGAACGCCAGCCTTTGCGAGAGCTTCTGGATCACTTGTAAGAAGAGCCTTTGTTGCGCCAAGCTCCTGATCGCTAACTTCGTTTGTGTTGTCGTGTCCGGCACGCAACTCGGCAACGCGCTTCTCTTTGATGTCAAAACCGATCACGTCAAAATGCTTAGCCAGTTCTATAGCCAGGGGAAGACCGACGTAGCCTAAACCAACGACGGCCACACTTTTTTCTTTTTTGATAAGAGCATCATACGATATCATCAAATTTTCAGCGCACCAGGTGTTTTGTGGTGCGTTGCCTCCCTTATATCCTGTACAGAGCGTTACAAATACATAATGCTAAGAATTCGCAAGCAAAAAGCTTGTCTTTTATCCGTATCTGAAACAGATAGAGAAAAATTGTGGATTTTGCGATTTTTTTGTGGGATTGTCGTGTTCGTGACGAGGGGATTCATAAGTTCGAGCGCAATCAAGAGTCACGAAATAGAAACCACGTCACTTCCGCCTGTCTGCATTACTTGGGCATAGTACTCTTGACTCTTTGAGCAATTCCCCCCCGCCCCCCCTTCAGGGTGGAGAAATTCTGAAAGCAAGAAATCGACTACGGGAGTCTGACGATTGTGCAGCTATCGGGCGATCCCACAAAAAAAACACACAAGACCCAAAAACATCAACTACTTGGCACTCACTGCTTCCTTTTCGGGGTAGCTTTTGTATTGTATACCCGGCCGCATAACGATTTTCCCACGAGAGACAGAGGAGAGCGACCTCGATTGGTCGACACACGCTGAGCTACTTCGTGTCACAGGGAAGAATCTTTGTGACACCGAGTATATTACGTACGGCGGTACATAAGATACAGCCCGTATATACTGGCTGCCAAGCCTATCAGCACGTAAAGAGTCCAGGCTGTAGTCATTTTTTCTCCTCGTCTTTGGTCAAAATCAAGCTGACAATGAAAAATAAAATCGCCTAACCTATTCCTTTGGAATTGTTGCTATAAATACCAAGAGCAATTCCAGCAACAGACAGTTTCTCCAAAAAATCTGCAACTCGTTTCAATTTGGTCATTTTTTGCCGAACCTCTATACGAGGAATATCCGATAGAAAGGACAATAATCGACGGTATTAAATACTGCCAAAACATCTTAGTTCTCCGGCGCGATTTTCCCGCATAGGTATATAAAAACAAAGCCCCAAGTGTACCCCCAAAAAGCGAAGCACTCTTGAAAATACGCTGTTGCCACGATTGCAACTCCAAACATTGCAAATACGTTTGCCCAATGCTTTTTCATCACCTACTCTACACGCATGTACACGCGCTTTCAAGCTCCCGCCAGCATCCTCCCGCACTGTTCCTCGCGCAACCTGCGGGCCCTGTTCGCAGCTTTCGCTGCTACGTACGCTCAGAGTGCCCCGCACATTCCTGTGTCTGCGTACTTGCGTGTCATCTGCAGGCTTTTAGCTTGTGAAAAAAATTACATGTGCTGTACCTGCGTAGTAGGAGCCCTTTCCTCGCTTGCAGCTGTCTACAGGGGGAGTATTTTTTCTGACCGCACTAGAGCAAAGGCCGCTCTCCTTGCTTGCACTGTCCGCAGGGACAGGGAAGCAGGTGAGCGGCCTTTTCTTTTCAAACGTTCTGGCCCGCAAGAATGCAGGCAAGACAGCGTGCCTTGCAGAGCGTGTTTACCGCACAGTTATGCGGCGCCCTTGCGGAGTAAACGCACTCTTAGTCTGCATCCATTTCATAGTGTTCTTCGGCTTCTTCCTGGGTCACTGGATCGCCAAAGAGGCGGTACATCCAGACCTGGTAGGCAATGACGATTGGCACCATGATCAGGGCGACAACCAGCATGATGGTCAGTGTGCGCGTGGTTGACGCGGAATTGTAGATTGTGACCGTTGCCTGCGGGTCTATTGAGGAGAGAATGAGACCTGGGAACATGCCGCTCACGCCGAAGAAGGTGACGGCAATGATAAAGACGCCATGGGCAATCCAGGCGTGCCACGTCTTGCCTGCGCGGAACATTGTCCGTGTTACGAAAAGGGCGACAAGCGCAATGGCTGGGATTGCGAGCATGGCCGGATGGGCGAGATAGTTGGCAAAGATATTGGTTGAGAAGAAGGTCATGACCAGGAAGACCACAAGCAGGATAAAGACAATCGGCCAGAGGCAGAAGGCAGCTGAAAGCGCGCGGATCTGCAATTTGCCGTCTGTCTTGACCAGGAGCCAGAGCGCGCCATGGAGGGCAAAGACGGCCACAAAGAAGAGTCCGCCGGCAATTCCGTAGGGATTTAATAGCTCAACGATTGAGCCGTGGTAGACACCGTTTGCGTCAATCGGTATGCCTTTAAAGAGATTGGCGAAAGCGACACCCAGGAGAAGGGCCGCTGCGAAGTTTGCGGCAAAATGGACGCCGTCCCAGAAGAAACGCCAGACTTCACTTGAGACCTTGTCGCGGAACTCGAAGGAGACAGCGCGGAGAATGAGGGCAAAGAGGAGCATGAGGAAGGGCGCGTAGAAAGCGCTAAACAGCACGGCGTACGCCTTGGGGAAAGCCGCGAAGGTCACACCGCCGGCTGCGATGAGCCAGACCTCGTTGCCGTCCCAGAAGGGGCCGGCCGCTCTGTACATGATTCGTTTGTCATCTTCAGTCACATGGATGAGCGGCATAAGAATGCCTATGCCGAAATCAAAGCCGTCAAGCACAAAATACACTGCCCAGAGGAGCATCCAGAGAAAGAACCAGATCGACTCTAGCATGATCAAGCCTCCTGTGAAGTCTGTTCAGGGCCCTTGATCGCATATTTTCTGAGCAGATAAATATCAAGGACGCCAAGGAGCGTATAGAGGACAAAGAAGGCAATAAGGGATGCGGTGACAGTCTGGGCTGCGATGGGCGAGACGGCATCTTGTGTGCGCATAAGACCGTAGACAATCCACGGCTGTCTGCCTATTTCGGCGACCGCCCAGCCAAGCCCCAGGGCAAAATAGGGAAGAGGGATCGCCCAGACAAGAAATGTCAGAATAGACCTGGGCATAGCGGACGAATTGCGGATAAAGAAGGCGAGGAGGGCAAGAAGACAGAAGAGCATGCCGAGAGCAACCATGAGCCTAAAGGTCCAGAAGGTCGCAGCAACCGGCGGACGATCCTCTTTCTGAAAGTCGTTTAAGCCTATGACTTCCGCTTCCGTTGAGCCAAAGGATATCCAGCTTAAGAGGCCTGGAATTGGAATAGCCTCAACTGCATTGCGGCCCTTTTCCTCATCCGGCACGACAAGAAGATAGAAGGGGACATTTCTTCCAGTGTTCCAGTGTCCCTCCATGGCTGCGAGCTTGGCTGGCTGATACTTTGCAACGTCCTTGCCGTTGAGATCCCCAGTGAAGGCGACCAGAAGAACCATGATAAGGGTCCAGGGCGCGACAAGGCGGAAGGATTTGCGGAAAAATTCGCTTTCATGATCGCGCAGAAGATGCCATGCCGAGACGCCAAGGACAAAGAAGCCGCCAAGCGCCCAGGCCCCGAGGACTGTGTGGGCGTACATGCCCCAGGCGAAGGGATTGGTCACAACATCGACGAAACTTGTCAGTTCCGCCCGGCCAGCCGCCTCGTTGACCGTATAGCCCAGCGGATGCTGCATGAAGCCGTTTGCGAGGATAATCCACAGAGCCGAAATATTGCCACCGATTGTGACAAGCCAGATACAGGCGCAGTGGGCCTTTTTCGAGAGTTTCTTCCAGCCAAAAACCCATACGGCAAGGAAGGTCGACTCAAGGAAGAAGGCGACTGTCGCTTCGATGGCTAAAAGAGATCCGAAGATGTCGCCGACATACTCCGAATAGCGGGACCAGTTTGTGCCAAACTGGAATTCCAGAGTTATGCCTGTAACAACACCGAGTGTGAAGTTGATGAGAAAAAGTCTTCCCCAGAAACGCGTGTGCCGTTTCCAGTCCTCATCGCCTGTTTTCACATATTTTGTTTCCATCCACGCGACGAGAATGGATAAGCCAAGGGTAAGCGGCACAAAAATAAAGTGAAAAAATACGGTGGCGGCAAACTGCAGCCGCGAGAGCAGTACAACATCCATAGAGATCCCCCCTGTGTTGTATGTCCTACAAGAAATAGCAGGAAATATGTTTTTTCTCAACACATGCACTCTTGACGAATCGAGAAGGGAACTTATCTTACAATGTGAGATGTTCTTTTTTTGTATCGCTCTAAAAAAAGGCAGGATATATGTCTGAAGAAGTCTCCAAACATGAATTTAAGGCAGAGGTTTGCAAACTCTTAAATATTTTGACAAATTCTCTCTACACAAATAGAGAGATTTTCCTCCGGGAACTGATCAGCAATGCCTCGGACGCCTTGGACAAACTCCGTTTCCGCATAAATCGCGGTGACAAACCCATAGCGGACGATCTTCCCCTGGAAATCCGCATCACTTTAGATAAAGACAAGAAAACTCTGATCATCCAAGACACAGGTCTTGGCATGACAAAGGAGGAACTCTCAGAAAATCTCGGAACAGTCGCTAAGTCTGGCACAGAGGCTTTTCTAAATGAAATCGCAGCTTCCCACAAAGAAGGGGAAGAGAAAACCGACGCGTCGAATATCATCGGCCGCTTTGGCATCGGTTTCTACTCTGTCTTTATGGTCGCCGATTCAGTGACAGTGAGTTCGCGCGCGGCCTTCTCGGACCCAGAGACGCCTGCCTATGCCTGGACAAGCGACGGCCTTGGCACCTACACCATTGAAAAAGTGGACGACGGCCCGGCACGTGGCACAAAGATTATCGTGCATATGAAGGAGGATGCGACTGAATTTCTCGAGAAATACCGCATTGACTCGATAATTAAGCAGCATTCAGCCTTTGTGCCCTTCCCTGTCTTCGTGGACAATGAGCGCGCAAACACCCAGCCGGCTCTTTGGCGCGAGCCCAAGTCCTCTGTCACAGCTGAGCAGTACAATAGCTTCTATAAGGCCATGACCTATGACTCAAAGGATCCCTTTGATGTCCAGCATATAGCCGTCGATGTGCCGGTCCAGTTCTCTGCGCTGCTCTTTATTCCCGACGAGACACAGGATTTCTTCACAACCGACAATGAGATGTGGGGCCTCGATCTCTACAGCAGACGGGTGCTGATTCAGAAGAGAAACAAAGACCTTCTTCCAGAATACCTTGGTTTTATGAAGGGTGTTGTGGATGTTGAGGATCTGCCACTCAACATTTCACGTGAAACATTGCAGGAAAATGTGATGCTGCGCAAGATCCAGCAGGTTCTTGTGAAGCAGACATTGACTAAGCTTGAGAAACTTGCAAGCGACGATAAAGAGAAATACGAGCATTTTTGGCGCAAGCACAGCCGCATCTTTAAACTCTGCTTCCGCGACTACACAAATCAGGAACGCACCTGCGCGCTTATGCGTTTCTCCTCTTCAGCCATGCCCGATGCCGAGGCCGGCAAAGAGGCGCTGACAAGTTTTGACGAGTACATGAGCCGCGCTCAAGAAGGCCAGAAAAATATCTGGTATGTCGCAGCGCCCAACAGGGAGGCGGCGAGAGTCAATCCCCATATGGAGATCTTCAGGAAGAAGGGCATAGAAGTTCTCTATCTCCTCGATCCTGTCGACGAATTTGTGATCGAGAATATCAGAAAATACAAGGATTGGGAGTTCAAGGCTGCGGAGGCCGCCTCAACCGATGATTTGAAAACCTTCCCAGACAAGGAAGACGCAAACAAGCCGGAAGTGTCCCCGCTCTCCAATGAGGATGCAGACTTCTTCAACCGTCTTTTGGAACACATCAAGACCGTGCTTGGCGAGAAGGTGAAGAAGGTTGTTATTTCAAAACGCCTTGATGACAGCCCGGCTGTCCTTGTCACACCTGAGGGTGGGATGACCTCGTCAATGGAAAAGATGATGAAGGTCATGCAGCATGATGAGTCGATGCCTGTCCGTGACCTTGAAATCAACCAGGATCATCCGCTCACCCGTTCAATGATCCGGATTTTTAAGGCCAATCCCACAGATCCCATTTTGCAGCAGATGATCGAAAATCTTTTTGATGCCTGCCTGCTTATGGATGGCTATGTTGGCGATCCCCAGCAGGTCGCAACGCGGACCAGGATGCTTCTTGAGAATTCCGCAGCCTGGTACACGGAAGTGAAAAAACTCTAGAGCTGGATGCGCAAAAAGCGGCAGTCGTCAAGGACTGCCGCTTTTTGTGCATTTCCTTTTGTATCGGGTATTGCAGCTTGAACGTATACCCGGCCACATACTGCTTTTCCCTAGAGAGTCAAAGAAGATCGGCCAAAAGTGGATCGGTGTGCGAAGAATCATTGTGACGCCTTGTACATACCGCTCGGGGAAATGTTCTTTGATAATAACACAATTGTTTTTCTAATACCAGTTTCCAATTTTTTAGGTTAACAATATGATATGATTTTCTATTAGTGTTTTCTTAAAAATCTCGCGATTTGTTCAGCGCTTGCGGACGGAATTCTTTCGGCGAGTACTGGATGGATGCTTTTTTCGGCCTAAACAGAGTACCGAACAGAGTACGAGGGTTCGCCAGTGACTTTCACGAGAGGGCCCCTCTTTTCATTTACGAATAGGCAAGGTAGCAGCCAGATTGCCAAGATTGTGAATTGCGCATCTCTTTCCGCCAAAGCCTATGGCCATCCCATAGAGAGTTGAGCAGTCTTCCGGTGCAAAGTGCTTCACATATTCCTTCGTCGTAATCTGTCTCGCTGTCTCACGAGCCGCTTTTACCCGTGCATCATACTCATTCTTGCATTTTTTAAACTCCAGAATGACAGCGGTCATCGTCCTCTCCTGATAGAGCGCAAGATCCGCATAGCCACGACCGCCCTCTGCCTCGGACGTAACGACAACGCCCTCAAATTTCGCAACGGGTGCCAATACACCCTGCATAAAGCCATGGTAAAAATATTCTTGCCCGGTATCACGCAGGGAAATAAACTCTCCCAAGAGTTCATTTATGAGAAAGCGGGCAGCCTCGGCGTCCCCCGCAAGCAGCAGTTGAAGGAGCGTGCGTGTTTTTTTCACCCACACGGGATTTTTATTGCCGTAGAGAAATTTAAGCTTTACGGCAAAGGCCTTTTTGACCTCAAAATTTGGAATCCGCACCATGACGGTATCTGTCAGGGGAGAATTATCTGCAAACGTCAAATACCCTGTATGCAAGAGCAGAGTCATGAATGTATCGAAATCTGCACCATCCTTTGCCATATCTGGATAGGTGGTGAACTCCTGCAACGTGATTTCTTGCGGAATACCGTTTAGGAGTTCTTGCAGATGCCCAAGATCTTCGCTGTAGTTGTTTTTGACAGCCTGCTCAAGATAGAGCAACAGAATATCATTCCCCGATGTATTGACCCAGTACGAAGAGGGGATGGTGCTGGGATCGCTTTTTGGATTGAGAGCATCAGCGCAGAAATTAAGGACACTCCAGGGACAGTACATCCGATCCATTCCCATACGATAGCCGTCGTACCACCTGTCAACTTCGGAACCCCACCTGGTCAGTCCGAAATCCTCAAGGATTCTGTCTGTCTCGTCCTTGGTAAATCCAAAAAATGTTTGATACGGTGCCCGCTCCATGCCGTAGGTGGTGAAATTGTTTGCATCCGTGAACACACTTTGGTGAGCGATCTTTAAGCAACCGGTCACGATGCCCGTGTAGAGCCATGGCTCGGGGCTATCCTTAAAAGTATTCACGCAG
>JAFTDR010000015.1 GCA_017454105.1 Desulfovibrionaceae bacterium
AGAGCCTTTTGACCTTCGCGAGATCGGCGGACAGTCAAGGGCGCGTGAGCTTCGAGAGCTTTCCCTTGACGGACGCCGCTGCAAGGTAGAAAGAGGCGTTCGATGCGGCGCAGAGAAGCTTCGCAGGTTTCGCTTAAGCAGGTTTTTCTGCTGAAGCACCGAGGCGCAACAAAGGTAAGATGCCCAAGGGGGAGTGGCCGACGGGGAATGCCGCTGCCTGCCCGTAGCTTTTCTACCCACGAAACCTATCGAAGATCCGAAATTCTCCCGTCCGTGGATGATGTGGCATTTATCGGGTACGCCCTGTAGTTTTATTGCTCGGGGTGGCGGCTTGCAGGCATGTATGCGCTCTAAGGAAAGTCGAAGCAACTTGCCAATTGTTGGAGGACAGCGTTAAGGGGCAGGCTTGCTCGCCGCTTCCAGGATTTTGCACAATGTCAATGAAAGCTACACTAGGTTCACTAAGACTCTTGAAGTTCCCTCTTCCAACGAAATTCTTGGAAGAGGTATTTTTGTGCAAACAGGGATCCGCTCACGGGGTACGGTGGAATCTACGGTTCAATGAGATTGAAAACCCGCATAGTACCGTTGCCAGTGAGCGGATACGCAAACAGTTCGCGTTGCGATCTAATAAACTTTTATTTTTGGCCGATAAGAAATAGAGTAGAACTCTGCAGAGAGAAGATCTGCGCACAATGCCACAGCAATGGTGCTTAGCAATGTTTGAGACAGATGGCGGTTTATTGTCAAGACCTTGCCAGTTATACTGTGCATTTCTCAAAAATATCCCGCATACATGGATAGCATAACTCACTCTCTCAAGCAACCTGCAATCTGTCGCGGTCACGTTCCTCAGTTTTCTCCCCGAGCTTGGTTTTGCTGCTCAGGGGGAGACTGACTTTTCTCTCTGAAGTGGCGATTTATTGAATCAAATACGAACTTTTCTCGTTAGGAGTCCAATCGTATTTGTATTTTGAGGGCTTAGCGATGTATATCGGCGTCGCAATGATTCTTGCCGTGCCGACCAACTGATACTGCCTTCTCTAAATCCGTGTTGTAAAAATATAATGCCCCCCTACGCTGCAAGGGCAGTAGAGCGTATACGATACACTCGAACTTTGCTATGCCAGTATGAGGTCGCTTTCCTTAGGTTGTCCAGGGAAAATCATTAAGCTGCTGGGTATAATCCGCACATGCGGAAATATGACAATTCGAGAAGTTGTTTGCAATGAAAGCTTTTCCCGCTAGCGAGGGAGTATTGGCATAGATTCAGTCCTGCGTTATGGACAGACACGATTACTTTAGTGTTATACTGCGGTCAGAAAAAAATTGTCACTTTGAGTTGAAAATACCAGACTTGAGTGCTGACTCCCGTTCGCAAAAGTGTCAGTTTTTTCTGGCTGGAGTATACTATAATCTCAGGAAAAAGCCTTGTCTTTTTTCTCCACGTTCACCTTTTGTTATTCCCGGTCGCAGGTTCGTGTCGTGCGCCTCTAATGAACACCACTGGCTGGCGCTTTTTGCTCTCTCAGAGCAATCTTCTCGTAAGGTGTCTGCTCACGGAGCAACGGTATTGCGCAGATTTTTATGGCTCATCAAATCGTATCCTTGTTGGCAAAGACCGTAGTCTGCCTTTCGAGAGATAACTGCTGAGTCAGCAAAAAGCGCTCACTCCACCCTACAAACAGGAGCAGATACCTCGCGAGCAGCAGAAAGTACGCAGCATAACGGCAAGTGGAATCTTTCAAGCTGACCCAGAGGGAGGGACTTATGACAAATGTCATTGACGAAGAACATGAGAGCCCTTATCTTCTAAAGAAAGATTAAATGTCGCCTAAGGGCTAATCAGCCCACGTCTCGTCGTTGGAGAAACGTGGGCTGCATTGTGGACGATTTTTTCAGGCGTGAGTATATACTCGCGACGTATGAAATTTTCCTTCTCCATCTTTAGCCGACACTCAATACCGTAGCTGGCCAAAGATGAGATGAGCATCTTAGGCATTGTGCGTATATACTCAAGCCAGAAAAAAAGTGACCATGGGGAGGTCTGAGGATTGCGGAACATACCGATTCGCAGCCCAAACGATTGCACCTTTTTTTCTGTCATTAGTGTAATAGCCGACAGAGAGGAAAGTTAAAGCTGAAGAGAATGCTGACGTACCGCAACAGCTTTTCCTTTTTTGATATAAAACCCAGCGAAGCTTCTAAAAGTTGCCTCGCTGTCATGGCACAAAGTTCATTTTCTCGTACGATACATGAAGCGTTAGCATATCCTAAACAACCGAGATTCAGTATGGCTACGACAGCAATTACATCCCCATTGACACAGGATTCTGATTTCGCATCAGAACTGCTTCTGAATAGAGTTATGAACGGTCAGGCCGAAGCCCAATCCGGCATGACAGTGACAGCGGCCAATCGGGCACTCGCCAGCAAATTCGATGCGGCTGGCTACAGCTATAACGTCTTGGCAGAAAATGTCGCCGAAGGCATGACTATTGTTGACACGACGCAGAATGCCTTGACCGAGCTTTTGTCTCAAGTCAAACGCTTTGGTGAACTCGTCTCTTCGGCTGAAGATTCCTCGATGGCCACAGAGCTTGCAAAATCAATGCAAAAGAATTTTGACGCCATTCTGGATACAGAGTCACATGGTGTTAGGGTCCTGCAAAATGCGGGAAAAGAAATCACCATGGGAGAGAATTTCGTTCTCGGCTCAAACGGGGTCCGCGATGTCCTTCCCGTTGGCAATGTCGATATAGCCAATAGCTCAGGGGCCTTCGGCACATTATATGACGCGATTACCTCGTCGTCAGTGACTGCAGACAATGCGATGGACTATGCCAACGATGCCGTTGATCAAATTCTTGGGGCAATCGCAAAAGAAGGCGCCCGTCACCAGATTCTTTCCAATCGCTACACTATGCTCAACGATCTTGCGTCCACATACCACAAGGCTTCAGATGACGAAGCGAAGCAGAACGTGGCTTCTGACTACACTTTGCTGAACGTTGTCTCATAGGGAGGATGTCATGGATTTTGAATCGCTTCTTATGGGTGTTTTGAATAATAGGCTGACAAATCTCGTTGCGAATTCTTCCGACACTGGAGAGAAAGAATCTCGAGGTGTGCCGGATTCGACCCGTAGGGCATTTGAGAGCCGGATGAAGGCTGATGCCAGAGTTGCTCGTATGGCCGCTCAGAACATGGAAGACGGCAAGTCAATGGTCAATGTCGCCCAGACCAATGTGACAGCCATCAAGAGCCAGCTGCAGTCGATTCAGGAACTATTGACAAACGCCGCCTACTCCGATTCCTTTTCGAATATTAACCTTGCGGATATCAAGACAGCTATCGGGGAGCATTCGGCCGAAATTGAGCGTCTTGCCAGAAATGCTTCTTTCAACGGCATGAATCTGTTTGACGGCTCTCTTCCTAACCCTGATGGCTCAAGCGGGACAAACAACAATACAGTCATCCTGCAGGCCGGTGAAAGTCAAAGAGAGCAGCATTTCATGATTCTGCTTGACGGATTCGGTATTGTCGACAGTGGCGGCTCAATGGATTTGAGCAAAGCAACGCTTGATAGCGATCTTGCTCAATTTACGACACAAGCAGATGCCAAGGCTGCCCTTGAAAGAATAGACAAGTATATCGACCGTATACGGGGTCTTGAAGCCCAGTATTCGTACGATTACCGCTCACTGGACAACTTGAGTTTGCTCTTTGAGGAACAAGCTGATATATACGATGACACATGGGAGCGATCGGCTTCCACCAAGGGGACAAGTACATCGACGAATAATGCTTCAATTCTCTCCGAATTGCTGTCTTCGTCTTCCAGCTCTATCCTGAACGGAGTGTCATAATTTTTTGTGGAGGCCTAGAATGAATGCCTTTACGCAGCTCCACATGGAATCAATAGGCGGGCCGTACGCAAACGGGGCCACAAGTGATCCCTCTTCCTTTTATTGCAAGTCAAGTTTGGGGCAGTATAAAAAGCAGATTATCGAGACGCGTGCGATTATGTTTCAAAAGCATGCCATGCAGATGATTTCAGGAGATGCGTCAAACAGGGCAGAAGCACGTCGTCAGGCAGTGTTGAAGAGAGTGACACGCGAATTCTGGACGAATTTCGTTGTGCGGGGTGAAGAAACTGAAATGCTTCACCACCTGCAGAGCAAGCTTCGCGAAGAATTCGGCCAAGATTTGCAGTTTTTTTACCCTCCAGGGGACGTGCAGATGACAATACTGCACGACACAGACGAGGGGCCAAAGCCAGTTGAGCCACATGTTCACGCGGCTATTGTCAACCGGGCATGGCAGCTCGCCCGCGAAGTGGTCGCAAGTCATATGATGTAGAGATGAAAGGGGTGCTTAGGCATCCCTTTTTTTGTTTGCGCAACCGTCGCAAACCAGGAGAGTACTTGGCCGTGTACTGTTTGCTTGGGGCCACATTGGCTGCCTGCTTACAACCAGCGGCAGGGGAAGAGGGCTTGGTACGCTGAGACAGTGTTTTATACCTGGGCTGCATAAAGGTTTTCCCGCCCAAGCCAAAGGAGAGCGACCTCAATTGGTCGTATTGCTGGAAGAATCATTGTGACGTCGAGTTGCCGCACGCTGCGCTATTCTGAGGCCAGATGTATTCAGCGTATCTGTCCTGTGCATTTCCTGCAAATGGAGGGAAGCTATTTTTTGCTGATATATTGGATACTCGACCGCACGTTGATTTTCCGTAGAACGCTTAGAGTTGCATTCTGACATCGTCCACTTATGGGAAAATCTTTATGAGGCTGAGTATAAAGCGCAGTTCACCAAAGTATACTCGGGCTGCATACTGGTTTTCCTATACTGTGGGCAGAAATACAGTGACAGCCACTTTGGCTACGAAGTCCCTTATCTGGCAGAGCACTTTGTTTCTGGCTTAAAGTATTACTTCAGCCAGAAACAAACTTGCACATTTCTGGTCTTTTCAACGTAAAGTGGCAACTTTCTGACCGCAGCATACCAAGAGCTAAGCCCTGGAAACCGTACTTGGTCGGCATGGTCACAGAGAACAAGGCAAAACGTAAAAAAAGCCACCTGCGGCAAGCTGTGAACCCACCGAGGCGGCAAGCGCTCAACTTCGTTCTTGAAAACTTCTTTGTTTAGCGCTCAAAATACGTATAGCCCCGAAGCCCGTCTTCAAAAGCTTGGAGAATAGAGTAGCGTTCACTTGGCGAGATTTTGCCTTCCCGCACAGCAAGCTCCGCTGTTGTGCGCAGATCCTCAAGGATACGACGCGGCTCGTATTCGACATAGGTTAGAACATCAGCAACAGAATCCCCGCGGATCTCGCGGACATACTGATAGCCGCCGTTCTCATCAGCACGGATAGAGACAACGTTGGTGTCCCCCATGAGGTTGTGGAGATCGCCCATGGTCTCCTGATAGGCACCAACAAGAAAAACACCAAGATAGTATTCTTCCCCTTTTTTGAGGGGATGCAAATCCAAAGTCATCTTCATGCCCTGCGAACCGATGAATTGATCGATGCGGCCATCGGAATCGCAGGTGATATCGGAAATAATGCCCTGTCTCGATGGAAACTCGTTCAACCTGTGAACGGGCACGACAGGGAAAAGTTGATCAATAGCCCAAGAATCGGGAAGTGACTGGAAAACGCTGAAATTGCCGTAATAAATGTCGGCAAGACTCACGTCGATATCTTCCAATTCCCGGGGAATATGTTTGAGATGGTTCTTCTCCCGAGCAATCCGCATGATGATTGCCCAGAAGATACGTTCGCCAAAGGTTCGGATGCGCAGGGTAATTTGCCCTGTTGAAAAGAGCTTGCGCACCTCATCGCGATAGTAGATCGCGTCGTTGTAGCACTCCTGTAAATTGCGGAGCGATATCAACGAGTAGACTTCATGCAAATTGCGTACCGCATCGGGCATATCATCGGAAAGCTTCTCTGGAACCGCGAATTCCTCAACAACACTCGTGTCTAGGATATTGAAGAGCAGAACAGAATAGTAGGCAACCGTTGCACGCCCAGATTCGGTAATAATGTGCGGATGCGGTATATTTTGCTCGTCAAGAATTGCCATTATCGCTTCAACAACGTCTGTGCAGTATTCATCGAGCGTGTAGTTTCGCGACATGCTGTAACTTGTGTGCGAGCCATCGTAGTCAACAGCCAGGCCTCCTCCAAGATTGAGGAAACCCATGGGGGCCCCTTCGTGAACAAGGCCCTGATAGAGACGCGCCCCTTCCATGACACCGTTTCTGATGTCGCGGATATTTGAGATCTGGGAGCCTAGATGGTAATGGAGGAGTTTTAGGCAATCAAGCATGTTGCGTTCTTTCAACGTGTCGACGATGTCCACGATCTCTGAGATCGAAAGGCCGAAGGTCGACCGTTCCCCGCCGGAATCGCTCCAGTGTCCGCTTGCTTTTGCCGAAAGCTTGGATCGGAGGCCGATGTTCGGGCGTACGCCAACGTTGGAGGCCTGTTTGAGAAGCACTTCGAGTTCACCTGGCATCTCAAGAACAAAAAAGACATTGTAGCCAAGCCTGTGGGCGTGGAGGCCAAGCTTGAAAAATTCCTCATCCTTGTACCCGTTGCAGACAAGACATGCCTCACGATCGCGGATGAGAGACAATGCAGCCAGAAGTTCTCCCTTTGAGCCGACTTCGAGACCATGATGATAGGCTGTTCCTGCCTGCACAATTTTTTCTATGACCTGCTGCTGCTGATTGACCTTCACAGGGAAGACACCGCGGTATTCGCCGTGGTATCCCAGAGTCTGAATGGCTTTACGGAAAGATTCATGAATGGCTGCTATGCGGGATGTCAGAATATTCTCAATGCGCAGCAGAACCGGCATATCGTATCCGCGCTCGTGGAGTCCTGCAATGATTTCCATAAAAGAAATCTTCGGTCCATCCTGTCCTTTCGGGCAGAGAACCACATCGCCATTTTGCCCGATATCAAAGAATCCTGCTCCCCAGTGTCTGATCCCGTAGAGTTCCAGCGAGTCGTCAATCGTCCACGCCTGCAAAGCCTTCTGATGTGCCAATTTTTTTCTCCGATTTCAACCTAATGTGAGGATTCATCCGCCCAGGCGGTGTGATGAATCGTGTTTCTTTTACCCTGAGACAATAGCCAGCCAGTTATACTGCGGTCAGAAAAAAGTTGCCACTTGGACTTGAAAATACGAGACTCAGTGCTGATTCTCGTTCGCAAAAATATCAGTTTGTTTCTGGCTGGAGTATAGCGACAAGTTATGGAACTGTACAATCATGCGGTGAGCATAAGCCGTACGGGCTTTATGTCGGCGCATCTGCTCCCTTCTGGTACGAGTACGCTCAGCCGACCGAACTATAATGATTTTTCCAGGAGTGACAAAGGAGATCGACCTTCATTGCCCGCCACCCGTGGGGCTTACTTTGTGTTGCTGGGAAGAATTTTTGTGACGACGAGTAGAACAATGACCGCGCATTTTTTGTTGTTGAAAGCCCCTAACAACACTGTCCGTATATGGTTTTACAGTCCTTGAGTACAAGAAAAAATATCCTTTCTGTGAAAGGCCTACGGAAAGCCGCACTCTATCTTCGCCACCCAATCGTTCAAACGATCGGTATCCCTCACGACGCAAAAGCTCTTCTTCCTTCCCTTTTGGTCGGTGGACGTATTGTCCATCGCCAACATACGCGAGTATAACCCCTTTTCGTGTGGCATTCGAGTACGTTTGGCTTTAAATTTCCCCACGTGGAAATGGACCTACCTACAGTAGACTTGCTCCCATGAAATACGCAGTGGCCAAAAGAGACGGTCAGACAGTTGAGTGAATGCTGACCCTCGTTGCGATACGCTTTTGAGGGCTACCCACCGAACATATGAAATGCAAGATTAAAAGTGTGGCGATTGCGATTACTATGCCCGCAAGCCAACGCATTTGTGTAACTTTTGCCTTTTCCATTTCAACGCGAGTTTTTTTGCAATTCCACAGTGAGAGAACTGTGGAGCTTATCTAAGTCAGCTTTGGTATCACTGCGTAGTGTATCAATGGCACCAGATAGTTTTACGAAGTCAGCTTTAGTTTCACCGCGCAGCTTTTCTACGGTAGCGGATAACGTTCCTGTCTCCTGTATGAGATCAGTTTTTGTTACAAACTCTTCGTGGAAAAGACGTCTTCGAGAACCTTGTGCTGAGTTTTGGAAAGAATCTCCGCGAGTTCTTTTTGCATGCCGGCTTTTTGTAGAGTTTGGGAAAATTCGAGAGTGTCGAAAGCGATAACCGGGGTCATACGGTCACCTCTTTTTTTTTACTCTGACACGGTGTAAAAAATGGCAGAATTTCTTTTTGCTCCAAAGTTCAATGGGAAAAAGGCATATTGTGAATCGTATTGCAGATTGCTAGTCCCTTTCTCACCCTAACCTTTTTAACCTCTTTATCCCAGAGACACGAGCATACCCCTCTCTACGGCGGTGAGCCTATAGGCTCGGTTTCGTGTGGCATTCGAGCGAGCTTGGCGTTTAATTCCCCACCAGGGTGCTCACATGAAATGCGCAGTTGCGTGAATGCTGCCCCGCGTTGCGATACCCTTTTGGGGGCTACGCACCGAACAAATGAAATGCACGGATTAAAAGTGTGGCGAGTGCGATTCCTATGCCACCGAGCCAACGCAGTTGTGTAACGTTTGCCTTTTCCATTTCAACGCGAGTTTTTTGCAATTCCACAGTGAAAGAACTGTGTAGCTTCTCTAAGTAACTGTAAAAAAGTATCTTGACATTGTTGTCGAAACTGCTAGGCAGTTTCGACAACAGAATTGAACGTTATTTTTAATAAACTTAAGCTTTACATTAAGAGACTGATATTTCTCGGAATACCAGAGATGAGGAGCTATAAAAAGATAATATGCCTATTATAAATACATTAAACCATCATTC
>JAFTDR010000170.1 GCA_017454105.1 Desulfovibrionaceae bacterium
GTCAGAGGGAGCAGCTATAATCATGTTGACGAGACAAGTAGTAGAATGTTCGGCGTGAGCGAAAAAGCACTTGCACTGGCTATGGGTGCTGTGTAACGACCTGCACGCACTCTTTAGAATAGATGAGAGACGTTCAAAGGCGGCATTCTTCAAGCTCATAGATGACTGGTGCGGGATTTTGATTTCCGATGACTTCCGGGCATATATAAAGTGGGAATATGGGAGGCAAACTTGTCTGGCACACCTCATTAGGGCAGCCAGAAAACTCACAGTAAGCCGATACAAGCGCATCGCCGAATGTGGCGAATGGCTACTGCCCAAGCTGCAGGAACTCTGCAACCTGAGGCCGAAATACAGGCCTTGAAGCAGAGTATCTTTGACCGCGCCGCAACATTTAAAAAGGTAGGCGGCGAGGCCTCTACACTCGTGTCCAGAATACTGAGCGAGCTTGACGCGCTTCTTCCTGCGCAACCCACAGATTGATCCCACCAATAATCATGCTGAACGAATGATACGTGCCGCAGTCTGCTATCGCAGTGTACGCTTCGGCGTCACCTCATATAAGGGAGAGCGCTGGCAGGAAAGAAGCCTGTCCCTGCGGAAGACATGCGATCTTTCCACATGTCCTATTATGACACGCTTAAGGACGCAGCCACCTCCTATTTCAAAGGGCATGCTCCGTCAACGTATACGCTCAACAAGTAAGTGGTACCGGCAAAACGGCTTTGCGCCGTCAGGCTACGTACGGTAAAACAGCAAGTATGATAGATACCCTAGTTCTTCTAGGGTATTTTTTTTTGGCTCTGTGCGCGGCAGGTACGGCTTGAGTTATACTGCGGTCAGGAAAAAATTGACATTTTTTTGAGTCGAAGATCCCAAACACTATTGCCAAATCTTTGCCTGAGTACACGCAGAAAGTGAAACTTTTTTTCTACCCAGAGTATACCAGCACGAGACAAAGTGTTGGTACAATGGGGTGAGTTCAGTGTCCGTGTTTGAACATCTCAACCGCCCCTATTACTCTGCCTCGTACGTTCCGGTGGGAACAATCCTCTTTGGAAAGAGGAGTACGGTTTGACGACTTCAATGGGGGGCCCTGTTTTGCCAACCCTTTAAGAGGAAATCTTCATTTACAGAGTGTTTCTTAAGGCCTACGTAGCCCCGAGGTTTGCCAGAAACGCAGATCGGCCTTTTTGCGCCTTTGGGGGTGAAGGGGATGGCCTAGAGGTCCCCCCCTCCCCACCCCCGTGAGCGGTTACTAATTTTGAGATAGTATTGCGAGATACGCCGACTTATACGCCTCATCACAGGCCAAGGATTCTCTGGGGAGGCGCTCCTAGGTGTATTTAATTATTTGGTTGCTCATGGAGGCCTTCAATACCACTACCTCTTTCGATGTCAAGAAGGAGTCAAAAAAACTCTTCGAGCATCAGGCGTGAGCGAGTTATGAGCGAAACGGGTAGGTCGGGAAACCCTCTAGCCCTTCGGTCGTCGCCGTACCCTCGTGAAAACTTCCGAACGTGTTGGAATTAAAAATCTAGCTGAAAACAAAATAATACCAGAAGTTTGTATAGAAACTATTCTAAAGACAACTAATACAGTAGAACAAATGCTTTCTCTAACTCTACACCATCAAAATATTTAATGATAAAAAGACTAAGCAAAAATATGACATTGTAATATCTAGATACATTTTATAATATAACTCACAAGAATAAACAAGGTGTCAAGGGGCGAAACTATGAAAAGTGATATTCTTGCTCCTGGAGCAAGAATAGTAGTCCGCGATGCGCAGTGGCTTGTTCAAAAGATCGAGCGAACAAATACAGATGGCTATCTTGTCCATTGCATCGGTCTTTCATGCATTGTACGCGATAAAAATATGCAGTTTTTCACCAAGGCTGAAAAAAGCATTAAGGTGCTTGACCCTTCCAAAACACGACTCGTTCAGGACGATTCCTCCTCATTCAGTAGATCCTTGCTGTATGTGGAAAGTCTCCTACAAAAAACAATCCCTCAGGATGAAAAATTGTATTGTGGCTACAAAGCCGCCATGGATCCGTTACCGTTTCAACTTGAGCCAACTGCTGCGTCACTCGCTCAACCCCGCCAACGCATACTCATTGCAGATGCTGTTGGTCTTGGCAAGACGTTGGAGTGCGGCATACTGCTTTCTGAACTCATTCGTCGCGGTCATGGACGCAGAATTCTTGTTGTCACGGTAAAAAGTATTCTTACGCAATTTCAAAAGGAATTATGGTCTCGTTTTACTATACCGCTGACTCGGCTTGATTCAGAGGGTATCCGCCGCATACGCGAGCGTCTGCCGGAAAACTATAATCCCTTTTATTATTATGACAAAAGCATTATTTCTATCGACACGCTCAAAAACGCAACCTACCAAGAAAAACTCCAAAGCACGTGGTGGGACGTTATTGTCATTGATGAGGCGCACAATGTCGCCCAACGCAAAAACTCTGGTTCCAATCGCGCAAAGGTTGCGGCTCAACTAGCAAAACGCTGTGACAGTCTGATATTGATGTCAGCGACACCCCATGACGGTTCAGCTCGTTCTTTCGCCTCCCTCATGAATATGCTTGACCCGACAGCCATTGTCGACAACGATCACTACGGACCTGAAGATATCAAAGGTCTCTTTATCCGCCGTTTTAAAAAAGATGTGAAAGCGCAATTGAGTACATCCATGGAGCGGAAAGTATTCAACCTGCAGTCAAGCGCAAGCGAAGCGGAAGAAGAGGTTTGTACGGTGCTGACGGAAGCCAAGTTTCCCAGAGGGGACAGCAAAAGAGGCGCCTCCCATCTCTTTCGTATACTCCTTGAAAAATCTTTTTTTTCGTCACCAGATGCCTGTTTGGAAACTGTAACGCATAGTCTCAAAAAACTGCGATCTCTGCCGCTAGAGGAACAGGAAAACGCACGCACGGACTTAGCTTCATTGGAAAGGCTGCAAAGTGCCTTGGAAAAGGTAAACCATGCTTCCTTTAGCAAATACGCTCGCCTGCTCAAAGAACTCAAAGATCCCAACAGTCCTTTTGCCTTTACCGGCAAAGCTGATGATAGGATCGTCATTTTTACCGAACGCATCGCGACATTGACGTACCTTGAAAAACATTTGCCAAGTGATCTTGGCTTAAAGAGCAAACAATACGCAGTACTGAAAGGCACAGACACAGACACCAAACAACAGGAAGTTGTTGAAGATTTTGGTCGTGAGCATTCAGAACTCAGATTGCTCTTGGCCTCGGATGTTGCATCCGAAGGTATCAATCTGCACTATTACAGCCACAAAATGCTGCATTTTGATATTCCGTGGTCCTTGATGCTCTTTCAACAGCGCAACGGCCGCATAGACCGTTACGGACAGAAGAAACAACCTGCCATTGGCTATCTTGAAACCATCAGCAGCAATGAGACAATTCGAGGTGACCAGAGAATACTGGAAGTCCTTATTGAAAAAGACACACAAGCGCAAGATAATATTGGTGACCCGTCGGAATTTTTAGGGTGCTATGATCAAAAAGAGCAAGAGGAACAGGTTGCCTTGGCCATGGCACAGTCCACGGCAGAAGAATTTTCAAAAGACATGGACGCGCACGTAGCGGAAAAGAGTGATTACGAAACAGCCAATGAAGGCGAAACGGATATTTTTGCTCTGCTCAACGACTTTGTCCCCAAAAATGAGACAGATCGCTCTGAAACCATGGGGCGCAGAGAGGTTCAAAAGGCAAGTATGCCCTCTCTTTTTGCAAATTGTTATGATTTTGTCGTGCGGGGACTTGATTTTCTCAAAATGAAATATCAGGTCTACGGCCAAAAAGATGGTATTACGATTCCCTTAGATGAGAATCTGCCGCATATCCGTGAACTGAAATGGCGTTTCAACCGTATGCAAAGAGAAATGAAGGGCACTGAAGATGCCGGAAGGAAGGTACTCAAGCTTTCTTCTAAGATTGAGATTGTCGAACAGGCCATCTCTCTTGCCCGTCGCGCGGAGAACTCGTGGCCAGCCGTGCAGTATCTCTGGGAGTTGCATCCTTTTGTCCAGTGGCTTGCGGATACCGTCACGTCAGGATTCCGCAGAGACGAAGCTCCGCTCATGCTCATTTCTGGCTTGGAAAAAGATCTTGTCATCTATGTCATATACGCGCTTTGTCCCAATCGCAAAGGCAATCCGGTGTACGCGGAATGGTTTGGCATACAGGTAAAAAAGGGAGATGTTTTGCCTGAAACACTGACGTTAGATGAGATTTTTGGCAAACGGCTTGGTATCCTTGGTGGGAGCAAAACCCTGCCGAACAGCGCGACCCCCATAGATGTTCAGCCATTTCAAGCCTATCTCCCCGCAGTCTGTGATGTTGCCATCAATAAAATGAAAAACATGGCAAAAGAGCGCGCTGAGAGTTTGAATAAAGATCTTCAAATCCAGTTTGACCGCTTAAAGAGTCTTCAGCAAAAACACCGTGAACAAGCAGAGCATATCGAAGGAACAGATCCGCGTTCCCTTGATAAAAAAGAAACGTTGCTGCGCCAAACAAATAAATTGTTTGCAGACTACGAACGTTGGATTACTGAAACTCTTGAAGTTGAAGCAGACACACCATCCCTGCGTGTGGCAGCGGTCTTGGTCGGCTCATGATGCTAACAGGACTTTTTATCTGTACTTCTCGCCATTTCGTTTCTCTACTCGAGGAAAAAGCTCCTAAAGATCAGATGGAATACGCCTTTTAACCGTGTAGATACTTTTTGAGGCTTGAATGTATCCGTCCTATGCTATTTACCCCACAACTATTCAGTTTGCCTAAGTCCCGTATTGCTTTTGACATGTATACTATCCCCTTCGCAGAAAGAGTGTGGTGGTTGGGTAATTATTGTGAAAGGTAATAAGTTTATGCAGCATTTTGACAGCGGAGTATCGGCAGCTGTCAGGGTATTACGGTTCTACTGGTTGATTGCAATAGACAGGGGGAATTTATGGCAGAGAGGCCAGATACTCTCACAGTGCGGGATCGCCACTCATTGCAATCAACTTCTCGAATTGTAATAGTTGTCAGTGACCCGCTGCTTGAACTTGTACAATGTTATCGAGTACCACCCCAAAAAAAATTTTCCAGCAGGAAAGGAAAAATGGCTTGATTCACGGCGTTTTTAAACCCATTTTTTGGGTGGAGCGCGGCATTTTCTCTCGTACAAAGTTGATCACCAACGAGCGACAACTATCCTGACACATAGGGGTATCCCATGGCTTTTGATCTGCCCGGAATAATCAATGAAAACGAGTTCTTTTCCGACCATTATATGGCCGAAGTTCTAGAAAATGACCTAAGCGGCGTTTTTGAAAAATGGAAAAATGAAAAAGCTGAAGGCAAAACGCCGCCATCTGCCATGATAGACGAAACCACGGCGCTGTGGCGTGAATTCAAAGAATGCATAAAACGCACTGATGATGCTGAAGAAAAGTCTACAGCACTGCAAAACTTTCGGACGTCTCTGCTCCACGCTCTTGGCTATGAACTTTCCCAGTCGATACGTGAAATTGCGGAACACATTTGTGTGGCTCCTCTTGCCGAAGTGAAAATGACCTCGGGCAGACCGTATCTTTGGATTCTCACAACGCAAAGCTCGGAGCAAAATACCCCCCTCCTTGAGCAGCAGATTCTGTACGAGCCAATTGAGGAAGGAAGCGAGCAAGAAATCAAAATCGCGCGAGACCAGCTCGATAAAGATATCTTTATGACAGACGAGCCTCCACGCTTTGTTATCCTCATGGGAGAGGACAGTGCCCTACTCATTGACCGCTCAAAATGGGATAGACATTGCACGTTGACGTTTACGTTTGATGAGATATTTGGTGAGAGGAGTGCAAAACCAAGGTTGGCCTTGGTCGCATTTCTTCATCGTGAAAGCCTCTGCCCTGAACAGAGCATTTCCCTTATCGACACCTTTGAAGAAAACGCCCGTCGGCAAGCAGCTGGTGTCTCTGATGATCTTAAATACAATCTGCGGGAAAGCATCGAACTCTTGGGCAATGAGGTCATCCGCTGGCATAGGGATGAAAAAGGTATGAACGTCTACGGACAAGACGGCATCAATGAAGCTGAATTGTCAGTGCAATGCCTGCGCTACATGTACAGACTGCTTTTTCTGTTTTACATTGAAGCTCGTCCAGAGTTGAATTACGTGCCTCTCAAAAGCGAACCCTACATGCTTTCGTACAGTCTTGAGTCCCTGCGGGAACTTGAGCAAATGGAACTGTCGGACGAAGAGTCTATCAATGGCACCTACATCTGCGATAGCCTGAACATACTCTTTGATATGATCTGGAAAGGCTATTCTCGTACTAACCAGGAAAAGATATGCGAAGCAATTGAGGAATTTGAAATAGCACCACTCAAATCTCATTTGTTTGACCCGGAAAAAACACCTCTGTTAAACAATGTTCACTTCCGCAACTGTGTTTTGCAAAAAATTATCCGCTGCATGTCACTGACCCGCCCAACACGCAATGGCAGATCCAGAAAACGCATCTCGTACGCTCACCTTGGCGTCAACCAACTCGGTGGCGTCTACGAAGCACTGCTCTCCTACCGCGGCTTTTTCGCGCGTGAAGACCTCTACGAAGTGACCAATGATCCCAAAAAAGATGTTTTGTCTTCAGCCTATTTTGTCACAGCTGAAGAATTGTCCAAGTACCCAGAAAACGAACGGGTAATGGAACGTGTAGACGGTAAAAATCGCCTCAAGGTGTATCCTAAAGGGACATTTATCTACCGTATGGCCGGACGCGACCGTGAAAAATCCGCATCCTATTACACACCAGAATCTCTCACTAGAACACTGGTCAAATATTCCCTGGAGAAATTGCTCGACGGGAAAAAAGCGGATGATATTTTGCATCTTACGGTCTGCGAACCTGCTATGGGGTCTGCCGCATTTATCAATGAGGCCGTAAATCAGCTGGCCGAAGCCTATCTCACCAAAAAACAGGAAGAACTTGGCGAACGAATAGCTGTTGATATATATCCTGCTGAACTCCAGGCCGTCAAAATGTTCATTGCGGACAATAATGCCTTTGGTGTTGACCTCAATCCCGTAGCGAAAGAATTGGCTGAGGTCTCGCTTTGGCTGAACACAATCAGTGGCACCTACCAAATCCCATGGTTCGGCAATCAGCTGCTCTGTGGCAATTCCCTCATTGGCGCACGTCGTCAGTATTGGACAAAGGAAGAAGCCGAGGAAACAGACTACAAACCATGGATATCCAGGAAAATACACCGTTCCCCCTTGCCCTCAAGCCCCAAGCAGGACTATGTCTGGCATTTTTTACTGCCGTGTGCGGGCATGGCTGAATACAACGACAAGGACATCCGCTCCATTGCGCAAAAGGAGATGAAAGCGATTACAGCATGGAAAAAAGGCTTTTTTGCCTCGCTTACGCAGGAAGATTGGAAGATGCTTGTCAAACTCTCGAGTGCTGCGGAGAAGCTCTGGCAAGAACATGCAACGAAAACAGCCTCCATTCGCAATCGCACACGCAATCCCTTGCATGTCTGGAAGCAACCTCAGGACAAAAGGCCTTCCACCTCAGTTCAGGACAAGGATCATCTGCTCGAACAGGAACAAAACTCACGAGAGCGGGAGAATTCCACACCCTACCTGCGACTCAAGACAGCCATGGACTATTGGTGTTCTCTCTGGTTTTGGCCTATTGAAAAAGCGGACAAACTCCCCTCCAGGTCGCAATTCCTGCTGGATATGTCCTGTATTCTCGAAGGAACAACAAAGACAACGGTAGAACAAGTTGTACCCGAAAAGTTATCTCTCTACAAGTATATGCTCGACGGATTAAATCGGCGCCTCCCCCTGCTCGGCCTTGCAAGTGAAAACAATTTTGGCAAGGTGAAAATCGCTGACATGGAAAACCTTCTTCCCCACCTTGCTATAGTCCGTGACCTTGCCCAAAAATACCACTTCATGCACTGGGAATTGGAGTTTGCGGACATCTTTAAAAGTCGGGGCGGTTTTGACCTGGTCATCGGAAATCCACCGTGGATTAAATTAGAATGGAATGAAGGCGCTTTCATGGGCGACTATGCGCCGGAATATGTGCTGCACAAATTTTCAGCCTCTAAACTCTCTGAATTGCGGGATGAAATACTTAAAAAATACAATATACGTTCCGAATATCTTTCTGAATTTGAAGAAATAACAGGAACTCAAAATTATCTTACTGCCGCACAAAACTACCCGGATCTCCAAGGTTGCCCAAGTAATCTTTTTAAATGCTTTTTACCTCAGGCGTGGATGATCGGCGCACTTGGTGGTATCTCAGCCTTTGTCCATCCAGAAGGCGTGTACGATGATGCTAAAGGTGGAACACTGCGGCAAGAAATATACAAACGATTAATATATCATTTCCAATTTACGAATGAACTTTCGCTTTTTGCTGATGTGCATCATAATACGCAATTCAGTTTAAACATATATCGTAGTCACCCAAAGAACCACATAGATTTCACTACAATCGCAAATCTCTTTGACGCAAAAACTATATCTGAAACTTTTGAACATAATGGACAAGGCCTCTATTATGGCATCAAAGACGAAAAAGATCAATGGAATAGACAAGGACACAGACAAAGACTGGTGCATATCGACGAAAAGCAGCTAAAATTGTTAGCAAAGCTGTATGATGCACCAGGTACACCAGCACTCGAAGCACGACTTCCAGCTATACACGCTGAAGAACTGATTCCCGTTCTCAAGTGCTTTTCTACTGCAACTCTCAGGTTATCATCCATTTCAAAAGAATATGTTTTCACAGAAATGTTTAATGAAACCAATGCACAAAAAAACGGTACGATAAAGCGTCAGACAGAATTTCCTACAAATTTATCTTCTCTTATTCTTTCAGGACCGCATTTTTATGTAGGCAATCCGCTCAACAAGACTCCTCGAGAAGTGTGTACGCAAAATTCTCATTATGATTGTTTAGACTTAGAAGTATTGCCTGATGATTATCTTCCACGCACCAATTATATTCCAGCATGTGATGATGAAGAATTCTTGAATCGTACTCCAGAAGTTAGTTGGACGATAACAGAAGAAAATATAGAAAAATGCACAAAAGTTTCACAATTTTATAAAATACTATGTCGAATTCGAATCTCTATTTCTATGGAAAGAACTTTGCCGTCATGCATAGTAGCGCCAAGGATTTCTCATATTGATGCAGCTATATCTTTTTATTTTAAAGAAACTAAAGTATTGCTCATTACACAGGCGAGTTTCATATCTTTACCTTTTGATTTTTTTATTAAAACGACAGGAAAAACTCATTTCCGCAATGATACAGCACAAAACCTACCCTACCTCAAGGATTGTCCACAAAGCTCATTACTTATTGCACGCGCGCTCTATTTAAATTGCCTCACCACCCACTATGCTGACCTGTGGGAAGAATGCTTTACATCCGAAATGAAGAAAGACTGTTGGCTCAAAGATGACCCGCGGCTGGACAACAACTTTTTCAAAAAC
>JAFTDR010000171.1 GCA_017454105.1 Desulfovibrionaceae bacterium
TACATCTATTCAGGGGATTTATACTGCCGCTCTGGGGCCAAACCGTGAATGAGGCGCGAAAGTGCGAGGCCGGCAGAAAAGTGGAAGATCTTTTCCGTCGTGAGTATAGTGTCCTTGAGAAAGCGCAAAAAAACCTGGAAGAACTGAACAAAACCTTTGCCGTTGAAGGCAATAAACTCCATGTCAACACAAGCATTGGTCTTGCCTACCTGAGCAATGATTGCAAGGACATCATGGACCTGGTCCACAATGCCGAACTCGCCATGTACGACGCAAAACGGCAGGGGGGAAAAGCCATATCGATCTACGATATGAGCATGACAGAGGCCGTTTCAGGCAAAAAACAGCTGGAGACCGCGCTGTACGAGGCTGTCGAAAAAAAAGCGTTCACCGTGCATTACCAACCCAAGGTCGATGTCGCGAAAAAAGATATAGCCGGTTGCGAAGCTCTGGTGCGCTGGCAGACCGCTGATGGCAAATGGGTGTCACCGGCCGCCTTTGTCCCCATTGCCGAGGAAACCGGGCTTGTCACAAGCATTGACATGTTTGTGCTGCGCAAAGCCTGTCAACAGGTGCTTGCCTGGGATAAAGACGGCAGCGGCGCTGTGCCCATTGCCGTGAACATGTCCGTCCGCAGCATTCTCTCAGAAGGCTTTGCTGACCAGGTCATACAAATTCTCAAAGAAGAAGGTACCCCTTCATCCCTCATAGATATTGAGATCACTGAAACCAGCTTTATGTCCGACATGGATACGGCCTTTGCGGCCATCTCGCGTCTCAACGAAGCGGGCATCCGCATAGCCCTGGACGATTTCGGCACAGGGTATTCCTCTCTGCAATACTTAAGTGCCATGCCCATTTCTTTTCTCAAAATCGACAGGAAATTCGTGGATGACATTTTTTCGGGCAATGAGCCAGCCCAGCCTCTTGTCAAGAGTATCATCGCCCTGGCCGCAAATCTTGGCATGCAGATAATCTGCGAAGGTGTGGAGGACAAAAACCAGCTTGCCTTCCTTGTCGGCAACGGCGCGACCATAATTCAGGGCTACATCTTTTCCAAGCCGCTCAATGAGGCAGATTGCAGGGAATATCTGCGAAACCGAAAAGAGCATATAGCTCGGGTGATTCAGAATGCGTAAAGCCATTGCCCAAAGCTCATGCAGATTGAATGTACCGAACGCTGCACAAAAGCGAGCCTAATCGGCATCGGCTAAACCCTCCAGGGCGGAGTGACTTTCGTGGGAGTCAAAAAGAGTTTGGATCGCTTTGTTTGACAATAGCCTGAAAATTCAAGGCAAAGGGCAGAAAAAAACAATGGATATCTTTAAAGACTTGTCCGAGCGCATGCCTGGCGGTTTTTTTGTCTATTCAGCGGATCAGGACGAAAAGATTCTCTACGCGAACTCCACAGCGCAAACAATCTTTGGCTGTGCCACGTATGAAGACTTCATTGACCATGTGGGCGGATCCTTCAGCGGTATGGTCTACCCAGAGGATCGCACATTTGTGCAGATGGCGAACAAGAAGGACGCGCCGCTCAATGTCGTCTGTCGGATAGAGCAAAAAGGTGGCGCCATACGCTGGATTGAGTGTTACGGCCGCATTGTCCACACAGAACAAGGCGACCTCAACTATGTCTTTTTCTGCGACATCACAGCAAAGAAAGAGGCTCAGGAGGCCCGAGAGCAGAACAGGAAGCGTCTTATTGAAGTCAAAAACAGATTGATTTTCAATCTCGCACGCGACATTCTCACCCCAACTAAAGCCGTACTCAGATATACTGAACAGGCCAAAAACAATCTTGAGGATGTGGAGCGGCTGAAAAAGTGCCTGGAAAATGTTACATCGGCCTGCAAACTCCACGCGGAACTCACCAACGATCTCTTGGGGCTTGCCAAATTTGACGAAGATATCGCGCATCCGCAAATGGAAAAAAGCGACCTTGCCCTTGCGGTGGAAAATACTGTGGACATGGTCAAGCCAGAATTCGAGGCCAAGGGCATAGACGTTTCTGTTGTCACCTGCCAGGGGGACACAAAAGTGCTTATGGTGGCACACCGCTTCCAGCGCGCTTTATTGCACATTCTCTCCAATGCCGCAAAAATCACCCCTGCCGGTGGAAAGATTACTCTTGCCATACGGAAACAGGATTTTTCCGACTCTGAGTACACACGTTTTGAAATCGTCGTCTCCGACATTGGATCCGGCACGCCGGCTTTATCCCCAGAAAAGGCGAAGGAGGAGCTGGACTTAAGCGACGCTGTGCGTATCATGGATATATTTGGCGGCAAGATTACGGTTGAGAGCGAACCAGACAAAAGCCTGACATGTACACTGAGCCTGCCGTTAAAACTGATTGACGGCCCAGTCGACACACAGGCCCAGAAAACAAGCGCCCGCAAGGCATCTGCCAAGCGCCGCCTGCTCTTGGTGGAAGATATCGAAATGAGCCGCCTGCAGCTGGAGGATCTGCTGTCAGAATCCGAATTCGAGGTGGAATCTGTGTCGGACGGCCGCATTGCCGTTGAGACTGTCGCAAGCAAACCCGAAGGCTATTATGCCGCAATTCTTATGGATATTCAGATGCCGGTCATGAACGGCTATGAAGCGACACGCGCTATACGGGCCCTTGGCACAAAGGACGTCTTCTCCCTGCCAATCATCGCCCTAAGCGCCAATTCACGAATGGACGACAAGATACTGTCCTTTGAAAGCGGCATGAATGAACACGTCGCAAAACCCTTTGACGCCGAGGGCCTTATTGCGACCATCAACAAATATCTGCGCGGAAAATAGACGCTTTTGGGGCAGAGAGTACACCCTCTGCCCCAAAGCGTATGAGCTTAACTTCATGCCTTGCGCATGAAGTTTTTTTTTAAACCCTCTGCATGGTCATTTTTTTACAGCATAGCCTAAGAGAAAACTCGTACGTCCAGTAAAAGTGCGTCAGCGCAAAAGCTCTGGCAAGAAGGTGATAATGGAGGGGAAGTAGGTGAGCAGAAGAAGATCGACCAGAAGCATGATAAGATAGGGCATGACTTTGACCGTCACTTTGTCGATAGAAATTCCGGTGATGGAGGCTACGACAAAGAGATCGAGCCCAACAGGCGGGGTAATGCAGCCTATTGCGAGATTGACCACCATAAGGACACCAAAGAACATGGGGTCAATGCCTAAGCCGACAGCTACCGGCAGAAGAATCGGCGTTAGGATGACAACAGCAGCTGAGGCGTTGATCAATGTGCCGATAAAAAGCAGCAGCACGTTCACAAGCATGAGGAAGATGAGCGGGCTGTTGGTAAAGGTGGCAAAGGACTCCGCAAGCATATGCGGCACCTGGGCATTGGTCAAAATCCACCCAAAGAGGTTGGCGGCCCCGACGACAAACATAATCATCGTCGTATTGTATGCGGCATTGAGCAGTGTTTTCGGCAGATCCTTTAGTTTGAGTTCCTTATAGACGAAGAAGCCGACAAAAGCTCCGTAGACAGCGGCGACAGCGGCCGCTTCAGTCGGGGTAAACATGCCCGAATAGATGCCGCCAAGAATGATCACAGGCATCATGAGCGCCCAGAAGCACTCAATAAATGATTTTCCAATCCGGGCAAGGGAGAATTGACCTTCGCCCTGATAGCCGTTTTTCTTGGAGATAACCCAGCTTACAAGGCACATTGTTGCGCCCATGAGAATACCGGGCGCAAAGCCTGCGATAAACAGATCAGCTATGGATGTATTGGCTATGGCGCCATAGACAACCATTGTAATGGAAGGCGGAATCACAATACCAACAGTACCACCGCTTGCGACAACGGCTGCGGCAAAGGATCGCGGATAGCCACGCCGCTCCATCTCATCAATCATCGAAGCACCGATGGCCGCGGTTGTGGCGGCTGAGGAGCCAGAGAGCGCAGCAAAAAACATGCCCGCGACAGCAACAACAAGCGCGAGTCCACCGGCGAGCGCGCCGACAAGGGCCATGGAGAAGTCCACTATCCGTCTGGTCACGCCCCCATCCGACATAAATGCTCCAGCGAGCATAAAAAAGGGAACGGCCATAAAGGAAAAAGAATCAACGGATGTGAACATGCGCTGCACAATCACAACAAGCGGCATGTCGAGTATTGCGTAGAGGACAATGGCTGACGAAAGCCCAAGAGCTACGCCAATCGACGCGCCGGTCGCAAGAATAAGAAGAAACGACGTCAAAATGACCCAAAGAGTCATGCCACCCCTCCTTGCTCTTTTCCTTTTCTCAAAACCTGCCAGAGATTGCCGGCCACATACAACCACATAACCGCGCAGCCAAAGGGAATCACAGAATAAACCCAGGACATCGGAATCATCATGGCAGGAGAGGTCTGAAAACTTGTCCGCTCGACCATCTCAAGCCCACACCAAACCATGATGGAGAGAAAAGCGAGCGAGAAGAGATCGGCAAGAATGTTGAGAATCTGAAGTGTGCGCCCGTGAACACGGCTTGTAATGGTCTCTATGCACATGTGTCCGCCTGTTTTGGCGACAAGGGGGAGCGAGAGAAAAACAATCCAGACAAAAAGATAACGCGCCAGCTCTTCCCCAAATGATGGTGTCCACCCAAAGCAGTAGCGTGTGATGACCTGCCCGAAAACGAGCAGGAGCATGCCTCCGTTGCATAGAATAACTGCAATCTTCAAAACTTTTTCAAGCAATGAAAAAAAACGCATGCTGCCTCCCGAAAAAAGACCATGGTTCTGTGAAAACAACACGACCAGATGTCAAATACTCTCTCCTGGCATTGCACTTGGCTTGTTAAAACGCAGTATGCCGCGCGGCACTCAGGCACGCGCGGCATACACGATCGCAAAGTACTTAGGAGAGGCGCCGATTACTGTATCGCGAGGACAGCCTTTATATTGGCATCACCAAAGCGCTTGCTGTAGATCGCCCACACAGAGCGTGTCTGCTCGGCAAAGGCCTTTTTATCAACATTGTCGTTGACCTGACACTTGCCGCTCGCCTTAATGGTATCCAAAAACTTTCCTTCAAGAGTGCGGCAAAGAGCACGCTGCCAGTCGCGGGTGTCTTCTGCGGCCTTTCTCATAAGGTCCTGCTGCTCTTTGCTCAGTTTTTTCCACGCTCTTGTGCTGATCAAAACTGGTTCTGGCGCATAGGTATGGGCAGAGAGGGAGAGGAATTTCTGCACTTCATAGAAGCGCTTGGTCGCGATGTGGGCCAATGGATTTTCCTGTCCGTCGATAACGCCCTTCTGCAGCGCCGTGTACAATTCGCTCATGGCCATGGGCGTGGGACTTGCGCCAAGCGCCTTCATCATTTCAATATAGACAGGCTGTTCCATGACGCGGAATTTGAGCCCCTTCATGTCGGCTGGGGTGACAATCGGACGGACATTGTTTGTCATATGTCTGATTCCGTTTTCCCATATGGCCAAGGTCACCATGCCGCGCTGCTCACCCTTTTTGCAGAGTTCCATGCCGACAGTGTCTAAAGCCTTGTAGGCATGCTGCACATCGCGAAAGAGAAAAGGCAAATCAAAGAGGGAGACTTCAGGAATAAAGTTCCCAAGCACGGCTGTGCCTGTGAGCGTCATATCCACGGTCCCAAGCGTCAGTCCTTCCACAAGATCCCGCTGATTGCCAAGTTGGCTTGAGGGATAGACCTTGATCTCAATGCTGCCTTTGCTGCGTTCTTTAACCAGCTTGGCAAAATAGTCAGCCCCCTGACCATAGGGATTTTCCGGTTCTGCGATATGACCGAGTTTAAAGGTGATCGGTGCGGCCATAGCCACGGTCGCACACAACATAAACGCGCAAAGAAAAGCCGCGACACGCTTCATACGTAACCCCCTTCTTCACTGTTTATCCAACGTACTTTTGCCGTACAAACCCGCCCAAAAGGCGCGGCTACGCGCACAATTGCAGCAAGGCGACACTTCACTTGATTTTTCGTAACCTATACCAAAATTTGTCCACACTCAAGCATTCCCCACAGAATTTCACACCCACCCTCTTTTTGTCCGTTTAGGGCATAAGCAAAATCAAGCCAAAAATGCGCGCAACGTTTCATAGCAAAAGCCCGAGCTTACTATACTCAGATCGTGAGAGACCCCAACAATGTGCCTTCCTGAAACTGGCGACATTCGGAGGCAGTGCGAGGTTTTGCCTGCGAAAGCTGAAGATCTTTTCCGTCGCTGCTTTTTGACGAATTTCTCAGCAAAATGGGAAACCGAGGAAATATTGCGCCCTCTGCTTAAGTCAAATACCTTGAGAGCTACGCGCACTGCAAAGGTTCTTTTATTGTCTGCACGTTCACCATAAAGAGAGAGCGCATTGCGAGCCGCTTACGCGACATAGCCCTAGCCGCATTGGCTCAGGCGATCGGGTACTGCATTGAGCAAAAGTCATGCAGCGCATAGCAGGGAGGGCTCAGCTTTGAAAAACGGAGCATGCGTGCGCAATAGCGCCGCAAATAAAGAAGGCCTCACATTGCTGCAAGGCCTTCTTCGGTACTTTGATGCGGTCAGTGCTCAAAAGCCACGCTGCTCATTACGCAGGTGTTCGCATTGTCTTAAGAACTCTAAAAAAGTATCTTGACATTGTTGTCGAAACTGCCAGGCAGTGACGATGCTTAGTTTCCTCGTACCCGCATCCTGCACACACTATTTTTGCCTGACTCGACAGTCCGCCATTCGCCCGTCCATTCGGCACTCTTGCCTGAATGAGCGTTCAACCAATTCGTAAGAACTTCTGGGCAGCGTGTCTTGGCATGGTTATTGTCCCAAATTGGTCCAGCGTCCAATTCAATGAAAGACTCTTCAGCTGATGCCCCTTTGACTGAGTCAAAGATTTTTTTCATCTGTTCACGATTGTGTCCGACCCAGATGGAAACAATCATTGCAGGACCATTTTTGGCAGAAAGAACACCAGCGGGCATGCCCTTGATGTCACCGTCAAGCCATGTGGCATTTTCTTCGTTTGTGTCTTTCTTGACAGTCATCCCCATGCTCTCAGCAACTTTTTTAGCAATATCCTTGGGGGTTAGGCCTTGAGGAGAAGGAATAAGCTGCACAGTTATGGTATTTTTACCAGCATCGTCAGTAATCTGACAACCTTCCTTGACAGATTGAGCAGACCATTTGTCTGGCACATCGATACTGAATTTTCCCACTTTTGAATCAAAAACTTGCTTTCCAGCCAAAGCTTGGCCGCAAAGCATAAGGGAAAGCATGACCACAAAAAGAAATGTTTTTTTCATCGACTCTGCCTCTTTTCGGTTGCCAGTTCTACCCGACCGAAATGTCTATTCGGTGAAAGCTCGGGGGTACGATAGTACCAGAAAACACGTCCGATTGTGCGAGTGAGCATCCTTGTGGCTGCAGATGCTTTGCCATGGGAGAATTTCGACCACTGCGAGTATATAGACACGGCGTCACAATGATTCTTCCCGCGACATAGCCCTAAGGCCTCTTGTCGTAGGTTGCCCAGGGAAAATCAGTATGCAGCTGGGTATTCACCAACTTGCAAAAGTTCTACCTCTGATTTTGGGTTTTCTCCCCCCTTAGACGACGCCCTCAATATCGAGCTGTGCGTGCTTCACTCCTCTGTTTCTGCTATTTTCACGCCTAAGGCAGGCGCATTTGACAAAACTGCAAAGCGGAGAGTCCCGCTCTAATGGAAATTGGAGTGGTAGAGCGGAGAGGACATCACAAGCTGATATACTCGCGACGGATAAAATATTCCATCCCACTTCTTCCTGCAATACCCAATACATCCACCGACCAAGAGGAGATAAAAAAGATCGTTTGCGTCGTGAGTACCTGATTTTCCCGAGGCGACCTCAATTGGTAGGCACCCGCAGGGCTAACTGTGTTGCGAGAAGAATCATTGTGACGCCGAGTATACACACGTTTACAAGGATAGAATTGTTTGAGCCTAAGTGCCTGCAATCTCTCCCGCGAGCAAGCCCCATCGCTCGCAGCGTACGAGCCATGGTCAAAGAGCAGGAAAAGGCGGAATTGGTGAGTGTATTACAGATTTCTCTAAATTCTTTGGCACCAGAGTGCCCGCGACCATCGTGACAAAAGCGGATTTCGCGGAAACAAAAGACATACTCTCAAAAAGATTTCCGCCTGTGCATTTTAGGGTTTTTCCGTTTTTCGAGTTCCAGCCTCCGAGAAGGGGGGGGGAGAGCGACCGGTTTCTCCCCCCTCTGGATCAGCTCGCGGGGAGACGGCAGAGTCCGACCTTCTCAACTCGTTGACTATAATTCACCGAAGGTACTGGGCTGCTTATGTTGACATACTTAAGCTTTATAATCTATAAACACAGTATGTTGCTATTTTCATTAAGAAGATTATCATATTACAATTGATGACTATATAATTACATACAAAACATAATTATCTGTGAGATTGATATGCTACTCTTTTTTCTGCCTTGTTTCTTCTATTTTCTGTCTCTCACTGAAGCGTCAGCGTTCGATCTTATTTTTGAGATGAGCCCAGAAAGTGCTTTTAATCCGTCTATTAGCATAAAAAAAGACGTTATGAATATTCAGAATACATATTGCCACACAGCATCACTGGTCGCATCAATTCATGAGTATTCTGAGGGCTACATGTTTATTCGCCACGACAAATATCCTCCTCTTTGGAAAACATCCGGCTGTTCTACTGTTTCGACGCAAAAAGTATGCTTATCATATATTAATTTGAATACAAATGAATTAAAAAATGAATTGAATCATATAAAGGAGAATACCATGGCTAGACCTTCTCAAACGATAATTCTTTCTGATGAAGAAAAAGAACAACTCTTAGAAATACTGGAATCTTCCAAAGAAGGTAGCAATATATACAAACGTGTATCTACAATATTAAAATTAAGCCTTGGAATCAAGCCCTGCGAAATCGCAAAAACGCTTGGTATTTCAGAAAGCAGATGTAGTGAGTACAAACAACGTTATTTAAAAAACGGAATTGAAGGTCTATACGATGCCCCTCATACACCTTTTTCACCTTCATTAGAAACCGTATTGCAGTCCATGTGGAATGAACATGGTAATGCGTGGGGGGTTAAAGATTATGCAAATGCTCTTCATTGCTCTATTTCATCTATTAAAGGATATATGAAGAATCTTGGGATAGATGGTCAAGTTATCTGCGATGATAAAGATGTTGGTATTAGTACGACTCACAATAGAGTACAAAAAGGTGATTGTCCAAAACTTCGTATCACGGATGAGATTTTTGATGAAGAGGACAATTGTGTCAAAAAGGTTACAAGAGAGGAAAATTTAGACTCTTTAAATCAATTAAACAACTCTACTAATTTCAACGATTTTAGCAAAGCAATAAATGATATGGAAAGAACATACTTTCAGACAATGACAAATGCAACTATTGATAGCTACAACGAAGCTCTTATTTATAAAAAAAAGAAGATAGAAACCGTCAAGTAAAGGTTGTTAGCCGTTTAGGGAACTTCATTGTCTATGCGCCTTCGTGGATTAATCAGCATCTTGCTCCGAATGAGTCTTATATTACAACAGATCTTAAGAAACTCATTATAGAAACGGTAACAAACACTTCATATAATAAAGGATGTGCAATACTTAATAATGCATTGGCAAGAAAGGAAGATGAAAAATTAAAAACTACAACTATAGAACATCTTATTTCGAGAGAGGGAAATATCCTGAGAAATAGCCAACTGGAATTCGCTCAGGGAATAATCAAAGAGATAAACAGTGAAGTTCCTATCCCTGAAAGACGTGATTTGTCTTTAAATTCACAGTCAAAAACAAAGAAAGATAAATCTGAAAAAAACAATAAGTCAAGTAAAAGTGACAATAAAACAACAGAAAAACAAAAAGAAACACTGGGAAATTCAGAAAATTCTTGCAATGCCAATAAAGATCAATATTCTTTATTGAACAATTATCAAGCTAACTATAACCAAGAGTCTGCAGATAATTTCGAGCAAAATGAACTTATCCTTAAAGGAATAGAGTTTATTAAAAATCACAACAAAAACAACACAGATATTCTTTTAAGTTTTAACTTAATTAATCAAATAGAATTAGATTTAAATAAAACAACATATCTTCATTTAGATGAAGTCTGTGTCACTCATCAAAACGACAAAAGACATGTTAATGGAAATGATGCTTTTAAAATATCAGAGCGTATTTACCATAGCAATGCTTATATAAAGACTTCTCAAGATAAATACTCTATAACCGCAGATGATATCCAATCTGCAGCTTTCATATCATATGCTTACTTATTAAAGAACAATCTTGTAGATGATCATAAGTTAGTATTTTTTACTGACGGAGCTAAGTCTATTCGCAATGCAATAAATGACTACTTTATTCCGCTGAAGGGTTCGTATTTCCATACTTGGCTTGACTGGTACCATGCCAAAAAGAAAACAAATGAGAGACTATCACTTGCACTGATTAATGGAGGAAAAAATAGGAAAGAGACTGAAGAAATAAAAAAAGAAAATGCTAGAACTAAAGCTGCAGTATTACACCATATTTGGTATGGTGATGTCGATGGGGCTATTCAAATTATACGAGATTTACCTGATAACCGTGTCAAAGATAGAGCCAGAGCTGAACAATTGATTAGTTATTTTAACGAGCGTAGAGATAACATCTGCTGTTATGCCTTGCGTAGAGCCTTGGGTTTGCCTAATTCAAGCAATCCAGTAGAAACATTGAATAGCACTTTGGTTGCTAATAGACAGAAAGGTAAAGGTGTAAGCTGGGGACATAGGGGGTCATACGCACTTGCCACATTTCAAGCACTGATAGAGAACAATGAGCTTGACAGATGGCTTAATGATGACTTTGTATTCTTGACCCCCTGCACACTCGACACAGAGAAGCACTCAGCTCCAAATAAGGGCAAAGCCAAGGCAGCTTGAAGAGGGAGGCATCGGACTGTCGGGAAGGCTGCCTCAAGCGGAAGGTGTCCGGTGATCCGCGCTCGGCTTAGGGAGGCTGCAAGCCAGAAGTGCGTAAACGGAAAAACCCTAAAATGCACAGGCGGAAA
>JAFTDR010000172.1 GCA_017454105.1 Desulfovibrionaceae bacterium
AAGCTTCAAGGTGAAGCAGATCTCACAATGAAACGACTCCGAAGGCGGCATTCGCCAAGGTCCATCAGCTACGCCGCGCTCGACAAGGAGGCAAATCCGCGCAAACGGGAGGACGCTGAAAACCTCGCAGCACGCAGTGGAGCCGCCCACGACTCATAACGAAGAACCGAAATTTGGCTAACCTGACTGCTTTGATTCTCCTCAAGTGCTCACAGCTTGTTATCCCCCTTGCCAACAGATTCCAGTTCACATCCGAGCAGAAACTTGAGCTGAGAAATAGAGCTAGAGAATACCGGCTTCGTAGGGAGGCGGAACGAAGGCGAGCAGCCCAAGAAAGAGGGGATCCAGCGGGGAATGCTGCCGCCTGCCCATAGCTGGCCTACCCACGAAACTTATCGAAGATCCGGAAAAAATTTAAAGAAAATCCTACAAACAAAGATATCCACTCGCAGGCCAACGGTTCTACGCGGCTTTGCACCTCTTCCAATTGTGCATGTCAGCAAAGACCGTACTCGTCGGTCGGAGAGATGGCACAAAGTCTGCTGAAAGGCGCATTCCACCGCATCCCCCGCGTGAGCGGATACAAAAAGGGGATGGCGGTAACAAAATAAAAATGTAATTTTTCCGCCAGTGTATTAAGTTTTTTCCGCTTACCCGTTCCTGGCCTCCTCCCCCCAGCAACCAAGCGATATATAGTATCACGGTGTGCCAAGGGTTGTATGGCGGCGACGTGAAACTATACTCTAGGCAGAAATAAACTGACATTTTTGCGAACGGGAGTCAGTACGCAAGTCTGGTATTTTTAACTCCATGTGGCAACTTTTTTTCTGACTGCAGTATAGCGCGCTTTGACTCACGATTCATAGCAATGTCTCCGACTGTAAGTCGTTTTGTAGACATGAAAGGAGGATTCACAAGGGGAATCCACCCTCCCTCGGAATGCTTGAACTCGAAACACGAAAAAACCATAAAATGCACAGACGGCAATTTTTTCTGGCCGAAGTATAGCAACATGTTGCCGAAAAAGAGATGAAGATACCTCACCCCTTGTTTCACGCTGCAAAACAGATACTCGGTCGGAACGTTTATGTCGCTCCTTTCTCATCGAGGTGGCGAAGACAAACTAACAAGGTGTCACTGATGGCTAAAGATGCTGTCTATGTTACCCGCACGAGGATGCCAGAATTTAAAACCCTCTGCGAACAAATACAACACATCATTGATTCTGGCTGGATTACAAATGATGGCGAATGTGTGCGTCAGCTGGAAAAAAAACTCTCAGCGTATCTTGGATGTCCGCACTTGCTTGCCTGCAACAACGGCACTACTGCTCTTATGCTTGCTCTGGAGTGCGCCGGACTACGCAATAAAAAAGTCGCTGTTACAGCATATACCTATGTGGCCACACTTTCAGCAATGTTGTGGATCGGCTGCACACCAATTTTTATAGATATTGATCCCGATACATTGTCCATGTCGCCGTATGAATTAGAGCAAGCTTTTAGTAACCATCCAGAAATAGCTGGAGTAGTCCCTGTAAATATCTATGGACTTGCATGCGACAACGCAGCAATTAGTGAAATATGCACCAGGCATGGTGCCAAGCTTATCTATGACGGTGCCCAAGCATTCGGCTCTTCATGGCAAGGCCGCAGCCTACTCGATTTTGGCGATTACAGCATTTGCAGTTTTCATGCTACGAAGATTTTCCATACGGTCGAAGGGGGATGTGTCATAGCACACAGCAAGGAAGCACTCGATAAACTTGCTTTGATAAGGGCGTTCGGACACAGGGGCGATACGCACTTTACCTTGGGCATCAACAGCAAAATGAGCGAGTTTCACGCAGCGGTTGGACTTAACCTCTTACCGCAGACAGACACGGAGATTATACGCCGCAAAAAATTGCACGCACTCTACGACGCGCTACTAGCAAATGCACCTCTTACACGTCCGCGCCTAGCGCAAGGGCTCAACTGGAACTACGCATATTACCCAATTCTGCTTACAAATAATTCGGTTCTCCAAAATGTAATCACAGCACTCGCCAAGGAAAATATCCATCCTCGTCGCTACTTTTTCCCAGCACTTACGAAGTTGCCGTACGTGCATCTGTGGTGTCGCCCATGTCCAGTAGCTGAAGACGTGACACAAAGAGTACTTTGCCTGCCACTGTACAGTGAATTATCAGATCAGACAATCAGCAAGATTGTCACTACTATCAACGAACAGGCCTTGGGGTAACATATGTCACGCCTAATGCTCTACACAGACATAACACCTTCCAGACCCTACTTATTTTTTCTACTGCGTGAGAATACAAGTATTTTATTGCAATATAAAATTGAATGCGCTCCATTTAACCAATCTGAATTAATAAAAAATAATGCACAAAATAAAATAGAATTACTTCTTGAAAAACTAAATGCGGGTAGCGATGTTTTAGTAATTGGTGATATTTCTAATATTCATACACATCTAAAATATTCTAATATGCTGCGAGATGATACTCGTTTTGCAGAACACAATATACAAGTATTATTCTGCATTGGCAAAGTTCTCTGCGCACTAGAACAAAAATTTCGAGAGAAATTACCAAATATCAGCTCATCCGTAGCTCAATCTTTGATTCGCGATTACTCCATGCTTCCTGCTCTACTCGCTCAAATGCTCAAGCTATGGGGTCCGGAACATGTATCTTTTTTACCAGATCTATCAAGCGAACCAGTATCCCAGGGTAATGATGCGACCGTAGAGCAGCTCTTCAACTGGCTGGGCTGCCCTCCACCCAAACAGCCTACAGGCATCCCAAACAACCGACTGTTTCTGTCTTCTTGGGTAGGAAGACGTCTTGCCATAACTCCTGAAGTACACTGGAATGGTTGGCCAGAGCTTGATACCGACATTTTTATGAAAACTCTCGCGAGTATAGAACAGGGGTGGGACAAAAAACCAGAAACTCCACTAAAATACCGACACATTTTACTCGAAAAAACGAGAGAGGGATCTTTGGCTCTTGAAGAACTCCTTAATTTGCCTTCAGGCAGTTATTCTTGCCCAGAATGGCTAGTCACAGAGCCTGAAGTTACACCCGATCAAGCATTACCACAAGAAAATATACACGATTTTGTCAAAGCCCTCCCTGAAAAGGAACGCCGAATACTGCTGCATCGCTACAAAAACGATGCCCACCTTCTGACACCGGATCAAAAGATACTGGAAAAAGCTCTGTTGGGTATGGATAATGACTTTACCCGCATCAGCGATCCAGTTCCAGTCCCAACACTGTCAGTACTCACTATGACATACAACCACGAGAAATACATCGCCGAATGTATGGACAGTGTACTAGCACAAAAAACAGATTTCCCGATACGTCATATAGTGCTTGACCACTATTCACAAGACGATACACCTAAAATTATTGCGGCTTACGCCGAAAAATACTCTTCTATACAACCTATACTTCTATCAGCACGTATACCCAATATCAATGTCAGAGGACTTTTTGAGCGGTGCAAAAGTACATATGCCTCACTTTGTGATGGAGATGATTATTTTACAGATCCACTGAAATTACAAAAACAAGTTGACTACTTAGAGAAAAATTCTGACTGCGCACTCTGTGCACATCCAGTACAAGTAATTTTTGAAGATAATAAATCATATTCATATATATTTCCTCGTATAGATCAACTTCCCAAAGGAGCTAATGCAAAATATCCAATGGAACAACTTTTCTTCGGAAATTTTATTCAGACCAATTCTGTCGTTTACCGATGGCGTTTCAAAGATGGACTTCCTACTTGGTTTCGAGATGATCTTTGCCCTGGCGACTGGTACTGGCACATACTACATGCCGAAACGGGCAGGATCGGATTTATGCCAGAAGTTATGTCTGTGTACCGCAGACATAAAAATGCTATTTACATCAAAACACATATATCATCTCTAGAGCATAGAAAAACATTTGGCCTTGCTGAGTTAGAGACATACAAAGCTATGAATGACCACTTTAAAAATAAATACTTTAAAGATATAGCAAGTCTCGCAAACGGTGTTTTGGCTGACTTCACAAATATCTCTATTCAAGAGGGAAATGATCATCTTATAACTAAAGCCTATAAACGATACCCGAATTTTGTAAATTTCTTTCGGAGAACACTTAAAAATTATAAAGTTTAAGTTGAAAAGACAGCGTCTATTACAACTCGAGAAATTGAATGTAATTAGCTCAAATTATACTCACGACAGAAAAAATGTTCCGGAATGCAGTCGGTTTTACCCCATCCGAGAGATGATAGCTAATTAGCCCTCAGACGGCATCTATCTGGAATGTGTTATCAACCACCTGCTTGACCTTAAAGAGTTGCTCATTCTCCCCGATGAGCTTATCAATTTTCTGCTTATAGACTGTTGTTGTACCACTGATAATCTTTGCGATGGCTGATTTAAACTCTTCATAGTTCTTGCAGTCCCTTGTACGGAAAGGGATTTCACGATTTTCCAAAGACGCTCAATATGGTTGAGATTGGGGCTGTAAGGCGGAATGTAATCGAGGTTAATTCATAGTTCGGCTGCTAAGTTTGTAACCAGCTTGCATTTTTGGTACCTAGCATTGTCTAAGATGATGTGAATTTCCTGGCCGGGATAGGCTATAGCAATGTCCCTGAGCAGCGTGCAAACGGACTCAGCATTGATGTATTTGTCGTTGCTAAAGCCTGCCTTTCTCGAGTAGATGTGCGGGTCGCCCCGCCCCCACGGAACCGGACGTATCCTATTAAGGCATCCGGCTCTTCAAATACACATTTTGGCTAGTGTAGGCCCTACAGTTCGCCATATTTCACCCATTTTCGTTGTCACCTTACTTGCCTCACAAGCAAAAGCATGTTTCCATACATGAAGCGTGTATTTATACTCCGGCCAAAAAAAAAATTGCACTTTTTAGAGTGCTGCAGAGGCCGTTATCACACTCGCCCCTCTCCACTCATTAAGCGGCTTTATGGCGCTGCTCAAATGAATTGGGACTCTTAAGGATCATCCCGTCAAACAGCTGAACCTTCTCGCCGATTAGAGTATCCATTTCAGCCTTGAGATCAGTGTGAGTGGTGCTGCAAAGCAGATCAATGCTCTTGCAAAATCTTTTGGAAGTGTCAGACCGCATGCACTCTACTGTAGGTGACGGTGATGGACCTCTGCCAGGCGAATTGAACGGGGATAAAAAAGACCTCCTATCCGTTTGAATAAAGGTCTAATATGCCATTGAATGTGCGTCCTGTGCAGTAGGACAGAGTTGTCGCTTACCAAGTCCTGGGTGCGTTGAATTTCGCGACCAAAGAACTGACACAGTGTGCAATGACAGCTACATACTACATCACAGCCCCCAGGATTTTGAACTCCTCAAAATGGTGGCCAGTCAAAACCTGCTTCTTCCGCGCTCTCTGCTCCTTGACAAAGTCCGGTATCAGAGATGCAAACTTGTTCAGGAACAAATCAAAGCCAATGAGATACACCTAATCTTTTTGCTCCTATACAGACTAAATCTGAACCTTATAGAGCTTTTTTGGGAGATCGTGAAAAAAGATGAATAGTGCCTATTTCAGTGTGTTTCCCGACTTTTACAAGAACATCAACCTGGTCTGTGAAACCGCGCACACGGACTACAAGGCTGACATTAAATACCTAATTGACGCGAAAGTTCAAAAGTTTGAGAGACAGACTCAAATGAGTGTCAAGTCAGCTGAACTCTCCGCTGCGACCACATAACGGCCAAGAATGTTTGCGAGATTGGCCTTGTCGGCCTCGCAAAAAATGAAACTTTTTTTCTGGCCGAAGTATACATGAGTGAAAAAACTTTAAATGCGCAGCTGGAACTTTTTTTCTGGCCGCAATATAACATGCCGTTTAGAGGTTTCAGATGGCACACGATGTGGCCATAGAATTGGCGTACATTCTTTCACTGCAGCTCAATCAAACTATTGAGCCTGATCAGAATGTTTCCATGGGTGAAAATCAGGCTTGGGATTCGTTAAAGCACATTGAAATCATCATGTGTGTAGAAGAGTCTTTTGGCGTTTCTTTTCTCACGCAGGAGATACCTGAATTGACATCCCAGGCTCGGCTGCTTGCACGTTTACAGGAGCTCTTAGGGCAAGCATAAAAACCACCTGTGGAACCCAGAAATGCATAACAATAGTGAGCCTGGATAATGGCGATTTTCACTGTCAATAATGTCGAAATGGTTGCCTGTGCTGTGACCTTGGGGGAATGCCATCATGTCATTGATGATGAACCCCAATATTACGAAAAAAACCCTGTGTTGCTCCATCGCTTAAAAAGCATTGTCGGCATGGGGGAACGTTACGTCGCGGCCCCTGACACCTCTGCAGCTGATTTATGCCATGACGCTGCACATCGGCTTCTTGAAGCAGTATGCTGCCCGCCATCGTCAATCGGGGCCATCGTTTCTGTCACGCAAACACCGGATCAAAATATGCCTGGCAATGCTCATGTCCTGCACCATAGATTGGGCTTGTCCAAAACAGCTTCGGCCCATGATCTCAACATGGGCTGCTCCGGCTTTGTTTACGGGTTGAGCGTTGCGGCCATGCTGGCCGAGCATGGCGTGGACAATATACTTCTGGTCGCTGGTGATACATTGAGCCACAGGGTTGACCCGGCAGACAGAGCCGTTGCACCATTGTTTGGCGATGCTGGTTGCGCAACACTTTTGCGTTACATGCCTGGTGCAGAGCCCTTGTATTTTTTACTGGGCGCTGACGGTGACGGACTCGATGTCATTCAGATGCCCACCGAAGGCGGATTTTTTTCCATGAACGGCTATGAGGTCTTTCGCTTTTCCATGCTGGTGCAGCCAGACATGCTTACGCAAATGTTGGAATATTCCGGTCACAGCCAGGAACAGATCGATTATTTCGTTTTCCATCAGGCAAACCGCTATATCGTACACACTGTTGCCAGTAAGGCCGGCATTTCTGAAGAACGTGTTCCATCTGACATCTTCAGCCGCTATGGCAATTTGAGCAGCGTTTCCATACCGGCTGTACTCTGTGGCAGCCTTGCGGACAAGCTGGCGTGTCGCAAATCCAAGGTTGTGCTGCAGGGCTTTGGCGTTGGCCTTTCCTGGGCTGCATGCCAGATAACACTAAACATGCCGCTTTGTCTTGCGCCATTACCACTGAGGTTGCGATGAACAGTGTTTTTCGCCATGTTCAGGTACAGGGCCTAGTAGTGACGGTTCCTGCCCATAGTATTGATATCCATGAAGAACTGGAATTTTTTGGCGGAGACAGACGCAAGTTAGAGCGAACAATACGTATGGTTGGCTACGGCACGCGCCATGTCGTCGAAGACGGGGTCACAGCCCTGGACCTTTGCGAACATGCAGCGCATCATCTGATGCGTGCTATGGGTGACGAAACAAGGGACATAGATACCTTACTGGTCGTTGAGCAAAGCCCCGATTATCTGCAGCCGTCTGATGCCTGTCTGCTTCAGAACCGTCTAGGCCTTCCTCGGGACGTGGCCGCGTTAAACACCATCCAAGGCTGCTCAGGCTATGTGCAGGGCCTGTGGCTGGCACATTCCCTCATTGCTTCCAACGCCAGCACCAAAGTACTTTTGTTGGCCGGTGATGCACCAAGCACCCATTCGAATCGCCGCAACAGGCTTGTCAACCCGATCTTTGGCGATGCCGGCTCCGCGACGCTGCTTGCGCGCTGCGAAGAGGATAACACGGCCTATTTTCATCTTGGCACGGATGGTTCCGGCTGGAGCGATATCGCTATACCGGCCGGAGGCGCGCGTCTGCCTCTGGACACAGATATTCTGGAACAAACGCTGACTGACGCAGCCGGTAATCCTTGGCGACTTTGCGATGCCATCATCAGCGGCATGCCGATTTTTGATTTTTCTGTGCATACCGTTCCTGAAGCAGTGGCCAGAGTGCTTGAGCTGGCAGGGATGCGCATTGAGGATCTTAACTTTATAGCCATGCATCAGGCAAACAAACAGATCCTGGATGAAATCGCCCAGCGCCTGAACCTTGGCAGCGGCGGCCTGTACACAGGAACATTCAGTCGCTACGGCAACCAGTCCACGGCATCTGTTGCCGGCGTCCTCGCGGATGTGTTTGGCGGGCGCATGGCGGACAAAATTTCCACAGTGCTTCTGTGCGGTTTTGGCATAGGTTTGTCGTGGGCGTCGGCCATACTCCGTTTTGTGCATTGCCACAACATGGGCGTTATCATCTACGAAGCTGACGGCAAAGCTTGGAGCCGGGAGGATCAATGTGCATTTTGGAAAAAAAAATTTTTGAGGAGTTAGGGAATGAATGCTGATGCCTTTCTTGCCGAGCTGGCGTACGCGCTGCAGCGCGATGACTCTCTCACCCTGGACGATAGACTGAAAGACCTGGAGGAATGGGATTCTCTCGCAGCCATGGGAGTCACTGCGCTGTTGGACAGAAAGTTCGGCAAACGTCTTTCCTTTGATGACATTGCGCGCATGCAGACCGTACGAGATATCGCGCAGGCAGCGGGGCTTGATCTATGAGCCTTCAGGACAGCGCCGTAGCGTTTACAAATAAAGACCTTCTACTCGTCACCGGAGCCTCGTCTGGGCTTGGGCAGGCTGGAGCGATTCTGCTCAACCGATTGGGTGCAAAGGTGATCGGAGTTGGACGGGATGCGGCGAGGCTTAAACGCACCCAAGCCCTTTGCCCCTATCCTGAACATTTTTTTCTCGAACGCTGCGATCTCACAGAAAACCTGCAGGATCTCGCCATCCAAGTGGGCGAGTGGCGCAAAAAATATGGCAGACTGCGCGGCCTGCTCTATTGCGCCGGCACAGTGACCGTCCTGCCTGCTGCCCTGCAGGGGACGGACGAAATGCGTGATCTTTTCGATATCAATGTCTTTGCCGCCTACCAACTGGCGCGTGGTTTTTTGGATCGACGCAACAACATGGGCGAAGGCAGTTCGATTGTCTTTCTGGCATCCTTGGCAGCCCTGCGCGAAAGTTCAGGCACAACTGCCTACGCTTCGTCCAAGGGCGCTGTCATAAGCCTCGCCCGCAGCCTTGCCTGCGAATATCTTAGACAGAAAATCCGCGTGAACAGTATTTCACCTGGCTTGGTCCCCACGCCCATGACCGCGCGCCAATATGCGGATCTCGAATCTCTGGCGCAGACCTATCCCTTGGGACCAGGACGACCGGAGGACATAGCAAACACAGCCGCCTTCCTGCTCTCACCCGCCGCTCGCTGGATAACAGGACAAAACCTGGTCGTTGATGGAGGGCGCAGCCTAGTATGAATATCGTGCCCAAGGAGCTGCTTAAGGACGATCTTTCGCGACTCAACCTCCTTTCTCTTCCTGTTCCACAAGGCCTGCAAACCATTGAAATCACAGTACACCGCAATCATGCCTTTGAGCCCGTTGCATCAGTACTGCCCGTCTTTCTCGCCTGCAGCGGCCTGACAGCGCGTTTTCACTACAGCGACTATGACGACAGCCTCAGCTTTATCAACATGTCGTTCACATTTCGCAGCGATGCGCATCTCATCTGGCTGGATGCGGCCCGTTATAAGCAACGTGATCTGTCAGACTGGCTTGAGGAACGACTGCTTGCGCTGCGCGCCCAAGATACAGCCCCTGTCCTTGTCTGCTGTCTGGGGCAAAACATTTGCCTATCAAAAGACACAGGGTGCCTTGTCTGTGACATGCAGACCATGTTGGGGGAGCTTGGCCAGGCGGCAGAAGACAGGCGCCTGGCACCTTTTTCCGGCACGCGCCTTTCTAATCGTGCCTGCCTCGAATGCGCCCGATGGATGGGCCTGCGCTACCTTCCGTCCCTGTTTCGTCCGGCTCTCAAGGCACTTGCTCTTGATTGCGACAACACACTCTATGATGGCGTCCTGGCCGAAGACGGTACTGACGGCGTCACTCCCTATCTCGCAGTGCAGAAATATCTGCAAAATCTCGCCAGGCAGGGATTTCTGCTGACTCTGGTTTCCCGCAATGAAGAGGCCGATGTGCGCAGACTTTTTGAACGTCGTCGGGATTTTCCTCTGCACTGGGAGGACTTTGCCGCCACAGCCATCAACTGGCAGCCCAAGTCGGACAACATCCGTTTTGTGGCTGACAGGCTCAACATTGGCCTGAACGCTATGGTCTTTGTGGATGACAACTGGGGTGAACTGACACAGGTGGGAATGACTCTACCCGAAGTGCGTCTGCTTGCGGCATCTTCTCCCGAGGAAACACTGCGGGGTTTACGTTACTGCCCCCTGCTCTGGAAGCCAGACGTGATGATGGAAGATACTCTACGCAACACCGATGTACAGGCCAATCAGGTGAGATACCGCCTACAGTTCGCGTGTTCCTCACTAGAGTATCGCAAACAGTTGGACATTCATCTGACCTTAACCGTCAATCCTGTTGCTCGCATTGCCCGCGTAACCGAACTGCTCAACAAGACCAACCAGTTCATTTTTACGTTTCTGCGGCCATCACAAGAGTCCGTCATGGCATTTATGAGCGGAAAAGAAAAAGTATGCGTTGCCTGCAATGTACGTGACAAGCTCTCCGACAGCGGGCTTGTCGCAATTGTTCTGGGTTTACGATCGACTCATGAGGGATCTATCGGGACAATGCGCGTAGCAGAGCTGACGGTGAGTTGCCGTGCCTTGGGCCGCGGCATTGAAACGGGTCTAATTTTTGCTATGCTAAGACACGCCTGTGCAACACTGGATTGCGACCGGGTGTGTTTGTCGTGGCGCACCGGCCCACGCAACGCCCCAGGCATCGCGTGGTTGCGGGAGTACTGGCCGGGTGTAATCGGCGATACAGAAGCTCTTGCCGATGTAAGCAAGCTGACCGGACATCTGGAAGGCGTGTGCATTGATCCTGCCGATCCTGGAGATATCGAATCATGAGTATAAACCTGACAATCGTTGGCAATTCAGGCTTTGCCAGGGAATGCCATACAATCGTCCAGGCCCTGGTGGCCCTGGGGCATGACATCTTCTTCAGAGGCTTTCTCAGCTTCGAGGGTTATCAGGCAGACTTGGGGCGTCTGTCACCCTTATTTCTTGGCACAGATGATGCGTATGTTTTTGGCCGAGAAGAACGAGTCATTATCGGCATTGGTGATCCATCCTTACGCCACAAAGCGTATGCCAAGCTGAAAAAACGCGGGGTGCTATTTTATAATCTGATCCATCCCGATGTCTATGTGGACGAAAGCGCGCAGTTGGGCGAGGCCAATATCCTGACCAGCGGATGTTATGTGTCCTGTGACTGCCGTCTGGGAAATGCCAATGTCTTGAACGGCGTTGTCCATTTGGGACACGACGCCGTACTCGGTCACTGCAATTTTGTAGGTCCAGGTGTTCAGATTGAAGGCTTTGTCACTGTTGGGGATTGCAACAGCATCGGCACTATGAGCGTTTTGTTGCCACACTGCAAAATAGGCTCCCACAACAAAATCGCTCCTTTAAGCGCAGTGTACAAGGGGTGTGGAGATAAAGCATATATGTTGGGCAATCCAGCCCTAAAAGTAGGAAAGGTTTCTACCAATATTTTTTAAGAGCCTATCCACGAATAAGGGTCACGATGGGCAGGCTTAGACTTTTTCTCGATTTTTCCGTATATGTGCCTCAACAATGGGAGGCACTCAATGACGACTTGGCAGCTTTTTCACGAATACATGCTCATCCTGAATGCCATTTGGCCCCTTGTTGCGGCTTTGATTCCAGAAACGAGGGACCCCAACAGAACGTATAAACGCGGGCCAGGGGCTGGTGCCAAGCGTACCCCAACCAGAATCCTGGTGAACACGATCCTCTACTCTCTGATGACGGCTAGTCAATGGAATGCC
>JAFTDR010000173.1 GCA_017454105.1 Desulfovibrionaceae bacterium
ATGGCATTCAGGATGAGCATGTATTCGTGAAAAAGCTGCCAAGTCGTCATTGTGTGCCTCCCTTTGTTGAGGCACATATACGGAAAAATCGAGAAAAAGTCTAAGCCTGTCCATCTTGTCCCTTATTCGTGGATAGGCTCTTAAAAAATGTCAGGATATGTTTTTTTAGTTCTCAAGGATTTTGAGAGCTGTCACAGATGTGTTTTTTATTAAAAACAACGTTCATTTCTACTGTCGAGGCACTCTTCCAGTTACGACAAAAGCGTCAAGATACCTTTGTACAATTCCTACCTCACACTACAACTCTACTCGCAACGAGTGAAATCTTTCTCCTTACTTTCAGCAGTACTTCATAACGCTCGCCTATACTCCGGCCAGGCTGGCTCGTACCACGTTCCACCCTAATTCAAGCGGCTTACAGGGCTCATCAGATGACTTGGGACTCTGTATGATCATCGTGCAAGATGGCAGCACCCTCACGCCGATCTTGTTGCAAAAATCTGCGATAGTACTGCGTAGCCCCGAATTGTTCAATACGGTTCACATTGGGACTGTATGGAGGCAGAAAGACAAGATTGGCTCAAGTACGAGTTTGTACCTCGATACTTGACATTGTCAGGCAAGCAGAGAGAGGGAAGACCGGCATATTAGTGAGCAAGCTTCTCGTCTATAATGATGGAGGAATCGCTTGTCATTTCCTTGGTCACACAATTGCGAACCAAGAACATTCTCGCTGCGCAAAGCCTTCCACTGACTAGGCAATTCAGATGCACCCCCATTTCCCTATAGATTGCCAATTTCAAGCAGATGTCCAGAGTAAAGCCCCCCCTCATTTGGCTCTTCAAACAATCTGGTTCTTCGTTGGGTTTTACGGGGGACTCGACTGCGTGCAGTAAGGTTCCTTGACTGTCACCCGTTCCGTCTGTGCCGCAAACGACGGGTCTTGGCGCGCCTTCAAAAGTCGTTTCATTGTGAGGACTGTTTCACGCTTTCCGCTTCCAAGGGAACCAGCATCGCCTTTTGTCCGAAGGACGCGTACTGGTTTACCGAAATACATGTGTATCTTTTGGCCACAGTATAGTAACGCAGTAGGAGTATCTCCTCTCTCTTTTTACGCACGGGCACAAGAAAATTTACTACGAGAGCCTTTCGACCTTCGCGTGATCAGCAGGCAGCCAAGGGCGCGTGAGCTTCGAGAGCTTTCCCTCGCCGAAGCTCGCAAGGTAGGAAAAGGCCTTCGATGCGGCGCAGAGCAGGTTTTCTGGTGAAGCATTGAGGCGCAACAAATGTGAGATGCAAAAGAAGGGAGCCCTCGGGGCACTCTCTGCCCATAGTTTTTTACCCACGACACCTATCGAAGTCCATTTTAGCCTTGCGATCCGTATGATTTCCTTTGCAAAGCAGATCGATGTTCTTGTAAAAAATCTTCGGAGCCCTGTTCTTTTTGTATGACTTTCCAAAAACGTACAATACGGTTCAATTTGTGTGTCGTATTATCTCAATTTCCGGCATGAAATGCAGTTGAGACGAAAAGCCAAACGGATGCGGGTTTTCTATCCTACGGGCCCCTTTGTAGCTATACTCTAGTCAGAAACAAACTGACATTTTTGCAAAGGGGAGTTCCCACCGAGTCTGGTAAATTCAACTTCAAGTGGCAACTTTTTTTCTGACCGCAGTATATCTACAAAGGCTCTTTTTGTGTTGGATGAACAGATGGACTGGCCTCTCCTCCATGTAGCTAAATCGCCGGGCGGGAATTTACGATTATAGAGATGAGGACAATATCAACTCTGCGTAATGTTCCTGCTCGTGGACAGGTACTTTCAGCGCGTTCATTGCCTTTTGAACATCAATGCCAAGTGAATCCATAAGATTTTGTATACTGTCTACTGTAGCTTTTTCCCGGGCCCTTTTTTCTGCAAGGGCTACACGAGCTAAACCATCTTTATATCCTTTCTCGCGGCCTTCTTTAAGGCCCTCATCTCTTGCCTGCTTGACTTTATTCTCCAATGCTACCCACATATTGACTGAGTCTCCTTCTTTTTTCTAATTCTAAGCCGCCGTCTGCCAGTTCATTGATACGATTGCGAGTCCCAATCCACCCTTTCGAACAGAGCGGTTCCCTCCATCCAATCGAGAGTTTTGTCTTTTCTGTGCTAAATGAACTTCGGAATGAACTGAGATCTTCTTCCGCAATCTCTGAGGGACAGAGAAGATTGATAGTATAATTTGGCACATATACTCGGGCAGAAAAAGTTTTACTTTTTAAGAGTATACCTTAGCTTGCGTGTACTCCGGCAAAGATGAGGCAATCCTGTTGGGTCTCTTAGACACTAAAAATGTCAATTTTTTCCTGACCGCAGTATATGTGCGCCATTGCTCGTCCTCAACCATCAACATCTCGTGAACGCTTGTCGGCCCATCCCAAACCTCGTCACTTAAGCAAAGCGTCAGCGTTATACTCGGCGTCACAATGATTCTTCCCGTGCCTACTAATTAAGGCCTCTTGCCTTAGATCGCCCAGGGAAAATCATTATGCAGCTGGGTATATAAGCGGAATTTTGACAAACACCACCTGGTTGCAAAATCCGATTTTTAGCGTACGGCGCTTCGGCTTCCTTCACCTGCTGGTGTAGCTCATTCGAATCGTCAAGCATTGCTCGCACAGGCATCGCGAGTGAACTAAAGTCTGGAATTTAAGTCCCATCACGACGAGTACTGTTCTTTCTTTGTATGTGGCAGTACACAATTTCACCAGATCTCTGTACTGTAGCTTTCGCGTTCACTTCATATGGCAAAGCGACAAGAGTTGTATCCAACTGCGAAAGCGAATCTGGGTCTACAATATTTATCCCCCCATGCATATAAAAATTGAATGCAGCGGCAAATCTGTATGTATTAGCCATATAGTCCAGAGTCTGATTGTCAATATCTCCTATAACTCACACTACAATTCTACTCGCTTTCAGCAGTACCTCATAACACCCGCTATACTCCGTCCAGGCTGCCTAGACCGTACCACGCGCCCTTCCACCGTAAGGAACTGTAAAAAAGTATCTTGACATTGTTGTCGAAACTGCCAAGCAGTTTCGACAACAGACCTGAACTGTATACTCAATAACTCAGCATAAGCTGGTAAGGTTGCCACGACGCAAGACGGAGTCTTGCTAGCCGTAGGTAGAATCACACGAAAAAAATTTCGTGAGCCATTGTAAGACTTTACGACCACATCCCCGCAAGAAAAGCCAAACGCAACCTGCGGGTGATACGAGTGCAACACTCTGTCGCAAAAGTTTGTGTACAGCTCTTTGTGTATCTGCAAAAAGCTTAGCTTTGTACAGATACTAAGTGATGGAGGAATCGTTTGTTACGCTTGTCATTTCCTTGGTCACACAATGCGCAAAGCCTTCCACTGACAAGGCAATTCAGATGCACCCCCATTCCCTTATAGACTGGCACTTTCAGGCGCCCCCTCATTTGGCTCTTCAAACAATCATTGGTCTCATCTGCCTTTTCATATCTGGACTTTGGGTTTATCGCTATTTTACCTTTCTGTCTTCACTTCCGCATCGTTTTAAGCAGTATGGGGCAGCCGTGTATTCGGGTGCATACGCGTAAATCTTAGATTGTGCCTTCGGCAAAAGGGCTCTGCACAGGTTCTTTCCCTCGAATGCAACGAACTTGCGCACAGCACGCTTTTTTTGCTTTGTTGCTGCGCAAAAAATCGACATTTTGGCCACTGGTTGAGCCGGCCAAGAATCAAATAACCGTCGTCAAGGCAATACAAAGTGAGGCAGCATACTTCGATCCGCTGCCCGCACTTTCTGTGTCTTTATTGATACTCTGGACTGCCCAACTGGTTTTAGTAGAAAAGTCTACAAACGCTCACTAATACTGCCTTCTCTAAGTCCGTGCTGTAAAAATATGGTGGGCCCCCCTACGCTGCAAGGGCAGTAGTGCGCATACGATACACTCGAACTTTGCTCTGCCAGTACTAAGGAGTCAAAAAGCGCATTTTTTTTTCTGACAGCAGCATACGTCCGAATGTGTGCGCTATCACAGGTCGATCTGATCGGCCCAGAAGATCGGACCCTTGGTGCAGATCTGCAGATTGTCGTTGGAATGGGCTTTTTTCGTCACACAGCCAAGACAGGCGCCGACGCCGCAGGCCATACGGTTTTCAAGTGAGAGCTGGGTTCTCACCTGGTAGGCTTTGGCAAAGTGATGGACAGTGCGCAGAAAGGGTAAGGGACCGCAGGCGAGGACAAGTCCGTTTTGCAGGCCGCAGTCGCGCATGCGCTCCTCGATTGTGAAAAGCAGGTTGTCGAGATCCCCAGGTTTTGTCTCGCGCAGAGAGTCAACAGGTATGCGGTCGCGCACACTGTTTATTGGGTAACAGTCAATCGGCTGGGTGTGGCCGAAAACCATCATGAGTTTCCAGGGAGCGGGATGTCGTCTCACGTAGCCGATAAAGGGAACAATGCCCATGCCGCCTGCAAGAAGAACAGTCGGCTTCTCAGTCTCGATAGCAAAGCCATTGCCAAGGGGCCCCCAGACAAGAACGTTTTCGCCTGTCTGTACAGCGGCGAGTTTTTGTGTGCCCCGGCCGATCACCTGAAAAAAAACAGTCAATGCCCGCTCATCCACTGTACAGATGCCGAGCGGCCTGCCCCAGGGTATTTCTAGGCCAAAGGACGCTGGACGAACCATGACAAACTGTCCAGGCTCCCAGGTTGGCGGTCCATTGCGATCATGACTGAGACGCAACGCGAAAAAACGCGGATCCACACGGTGCGCATCGCCTAGCACACCGAATTGTAATTTCTCAAGAACGGTCCGTTCGGAACAACGTGGACGATCGTGCATGGAACTATTTGACTCCTTCAGCGTTACACTTGCATGCGCTGTGAAAGCCGCTTACTATCTTGGTAGTTGACGGCCAAACTTCTCATTTTTGCCTGCATCTGCGCTGCCTTTTTCAGACAGCCCCCTCTGCCCAGTGGGCGTACTCTCCGCACCCATATAGTATACGGCTTTCATGCCGTGCGCAAGAACGCTTCCCTTCGCGTCCAATTTGAGAATGCCTGTTCACAAGAGGCTTTTGGGCGACGAGGGAGGGATAAGCGTTTGGCCTACTGCGGAATCGGGAATGGCGAGCGAAGAGAGAGGCGGCATTTTCTGGATCATCTGAAATTCTCCTGTGAGCGGGTCTTGTCGGTGTATGAAGAGGAAGGAAATGAAGAACACGTACAGAAAACGTAGAGATGCTTTGCGAAGAAAATTGTGTGAGCGCAACCTTGACGCCATGCTTATTAGCTACGCGGCTAACCGTTATTACCTGTCAGGGTTTGAGCTGCACGATGTCCAGTTCAACGAGACTGCCGGGTACCTCCTTGTTGCGGCCGATGGGCGCGACATGCTTCTGACCGATGGGCGGTACGAGGAGGTCGCAGAAAGCCTTCTCCCGGGTCAGGTGCGTATCTACCGGCACAATAAAGGCGAGACTGTCGCAGGTGCCCTGCGGAGCTTGGGGAAGAAAATAGCCTATGAAGCGGACGCTCTGTCCGCCAAGTTCGCCAGTGAACTCTTTGCGTATGCCTCGGATCTCGCCTTTGTTCCAGGCGACTCTCTGGTCAGTGCGCTTCGGCTTATTAAAGACGCGCAGGAGATCGCAGCGCTTGAGCGGTCCTTTGCGCTCAATCACGCGCTTCTTTCCTGGATTGAGAAGGAACTTGCCTTTGGACAGAGCGAGACTGAAATCGCCTGGAAGATTGAATCCTATTTCAGGGAACACGGAGCAAGCGAACTCGCTTTCCCAAGCATTGTCGCTGTGAACGCCAACGCAAGCCTCCCCCACGCGCAGCCTGGAGCAAGTGTTGTGACCGAGCCTTCCCTTGTTCTTATTGATGTCGGCTGCCGGGTCGATGGCTACTGTTCAGATCAGACAAGGACTTTTTGGCTTGGGAGTACACGCGACGAGCGTTTTGAGACAACAAAAGCGAGGGTTGCCGAGGCCCAGAGAGCAGCGATTGACGCAATGAAGCCTGGTGTGCGCCTTTGTGATATTGCGGCAAAAGCGAAAGCTGTTTTTGAGAAGTACGGGGTCGCCGACGCTTTTTTGCACAGCTTAGGCCACGGCGTTGGTCTCGAAACACACGAGGGGCCGTCTTTTGCGAAGAACGCTGAGGATGTGCTTTTGCCGGGAATGGTTGTGACTGTTGAGCCTGGACTGTATTATCCGAATTGGGGCGGAGTGCGCATAGAACACACGGTTCTTGTGGAAGAAAACGGGGTGCGGGTTTTGTAATCGCGCAGCTCAAGGGAGAGCATAGCAGCAGGGGGTGATATGGGGGGAAATCGCATTCTTCTTGTCGGGCCGCGAGCTTGCGGCAAGACAACACTCGCCTTGTATCTGGCAGAAAACAAGGGGTACAGAGCGATTGATCTCGATGAGCGCTTTACCGAAAGCGTTTCGCAGAGTATTGAAAGTTATGTTGCGGCGAACGGCTGGCCGGCGTTCCGCGCGAAGGAACACGAAATTCTTGCGTCAACGCTCGCAAACTTAGACAACCAGGAAGACACAGTCGTTTCAACCGGCGGCGGTATTGTGCTTTCCATGGAAAACAGACGACTCTTGCGCAAGAGCGGCTGCGTTGTCTACCTCGCTGTGCCGCCTGATGAACTGGTAAGACGCCTTGTGCGCGACCCGAAATCGTCCATGCGGCCAAAACTCTCGCAAGCGACACTTGAAGAGGAGGTTCGGGCGACACTCGCCTCCCGCGAAACCCTCTATTCGCTTGTCGCCAATTTGAAAGTGGACGCGACCTTGCCTGTCTCCGCTATGGCCGAGCAGATTCTGACCTTTCTTGCGGGTTAAGATTAAGACATTGTAAAGTTTTTTTCTTGACGTTGACACGAGACTGTCACATGTGTACTATGCCCACCAACGTTAAATATACTTGAGTTTTTCGGCGCTGGACGTCTTCTGTCAAAGATGTTCCGCAGGGGGATAATGCATGCTTGATCTCAATATCACATTGCTTTTTCAATTGGGCAACTTTTTCATTGCCGTCTTTTTGCTGAATGTTCTGCTCATTCGGCCGATTCGGGAAGTCCTGAAGAAACGTAGGCAGATGGTAGAGAGCATGACAGGCGAAGCCGAGAGTTTTGAGGCGAACGCCGAGAAGAAGCTGGCCGATTACGACGCCGCTTTGAAACAGGCTCGCCAGGAAGCCTCGCAGACCCGTTTGAGTGGCCGCCAGGACGGACTTGCTGAGCAGCAGACGATACTTGCCGGCGCGCAGAAGGAAGCCCGCGATATACTTGATCAGGCCCGCAGCAAACTGCAGGCGGAAGCGGCAGCGACAATTGAGGACCTCCGCGGCAAAGTCAGCGATCTGTCCGACAAAATCGTCAAACGCCTTGTTCAGAATTAATTTTGCGTTTCCACACGCTCTGGGATATTGAGGGGGTGTACATTGAAAACCTTGCTTGGAAAGTCGTCTGTTTTCGCTGCACTCATGCTTGTCACGCTCATTGCAACGGAAGCCATGGCAAGCGAAGGCCACGAGTACCGCTGGGGTGACTTCGGATACCGGGTGGTGAACTTTATTCTCTTCTTCGGTATTCTCTGGTATTTTACCCGGAAGTTGATCACAGGGTACTTTAAGGGCCGCCGCAAGAACATACAGGACACCTTCGACGGTCTTGACGAACGGAGGGCAAACGCGCAAAAGAAGCTCGACGAAGTCGAATCGCATATCAAGAATCTTGAGGCCGAGCGCAAGGCTATTCTTGACGAGAGTCGCGAACAGGCCGAGGCACTGAAGAAGACCATTCTTGAAGATGCAAAGCGCCAGGCTGAGCAGATAGTGCAGCAGGCTCGCATGACAGCCGAAAACGAAGGACGTTCCATACTGTCTCAAGTTCGGTCAACCGTGGCCGATGAAATTGTGGATGCGGCTGAAAAGCTTCTTCGGGAGAAATTG
>JAFTDR010000174.1 GCA_017454105.1 Desulfovibrionaceae bacterium
GCATCGACAGTTGCTCCACAGAACTGGTGCAAGCAAGCGGTTTTTTACGAAACATAATCCAAGTCAGGGGCAAAGCTCCGATGGAGCCTATGATAGATATCGCGCTTACGGAGAAAGTTTTCCCCGTGTTGCAGCTGTCCCCCCGCTGCTTGCCGTAGCCCTCTCATCTGTCATTGCCCGAGATCCTCAGCGCAGGGGGTCAATTTTTCAATGGAGCCCATCCACCGGCACCTCCCCCATTTTCCAGTCCTCCGATTTCCGTCTCCTACCTCCACTGTGCCGGAGAAAACAGAGACGAGGTTTGTGCTCAGATCGCCCGAATAGGGCTAGAGTCCTTATTGAGGCCGTAAAAATTTTTGTACTTAACTTTCTGAAGGATGCTGACCAAAATACAATCTATGGACACAGTATATCACTGCAGTTTCTGAGCCTTCTAGCTTTACCACGCCAACCTCAGGTGCCACTAACAGCAGGCAGGACGGGGAATAACAGAGTTGAGACGTCAAAAAAAATAAGCCGTGCGTTGGGCTCTGGTTGAGAGAAAGCACAAAGAGAAGCAGTCTCGCGTTCCAAAAGCGCTTGGCCAAGGACGCGAGCCAAGGAAGTCCCCGTCAAACGTTGTTGGGAACGTCAGTTTGTGCGCAGAAGACGCAAACACGCCTCGAGATCGGCCAATTTTGGCCACCCAAAGACGACAATGGCCTGATTTTGGCTGCAATGGAGACTCTCGTGCTTTGACAGAGAGCGGCCAAGAGCACAAAGAGAAACTGTCTCGCGTGACTAAAGCGCTTGCTTCAAACGACAAAAAATAAGCTGATGGTGCATTTCTATGTGACACCTCCGAATATTTTAGAAAGGATGCCATTCTTTATATTGTCAGCCACTTCCGTACATGTATGAATAACATCTGAAAATTTTTCTTTCATTGCCGCAGAATATTCTGCTAACTGTGAGAGTTTTTTGAATCCCTCCTTCATTATTTTAAGCCCAGCGTGCTCATAATGACTACTAAGATGACCACCCATTTGTCCAACCAATCTAGCGCATTCGCCTAGATTTTCAGGAGCTTTCATTTTTTTAGACTCTGCAACAGTCTTAAGACAATCCAATTCTTGCTCCGTAAACATTATCCTTGGGTCTTTTCCTGGGTTTCTCCTTGGATAAAAAGTTCTAAGCATTGCTCTCCAGGCTATGACCATGTTGATTGCAATGACATTTTTTAGGGTGTCAGCTGTTCTATTTCGAAGATTTTCTACCTCGCAGCATCCACTTTTCATCGCGTTGTTAAATATCTCTATTACCCATCTCGATCCGTAGGTTTTGGCAGCGAATATTTGGTCCTGAACGGTTTCAATCGGTATAGAGGGTGCCAAGTAAAAATTTACAGGCTCTTGGCCTTTTGGCGGGTTTGGTTCACGGACATTTAATGCAAAAATGGTTAGGGGATATTTGTGAATCGACGTTCTTGCTTGACTGAGCTTAAATACACCAGCTCGAATCTCAACTTTTGCAATTCGAGACGGGCGCCCAGGATCATCCATTGATCTAGAGCTCAACTTTGGAACATATATAGTTGTATAAGCTGTCGCCGGTAGTCGATCAAGTGCATCGAATAAATGGTCATCACTCTTGAATAAAGCTCGATTGTAGTTCAACCTCGCTATGATGTGAAAGTTAGGATACTTTTGTCGTAGCTCTGCATACGTAGTAAAGTAATTGTAGAAATCAGATTCTCTATCGCTCAAAACTATAATTTTCACATTCGGAACGAGAGCTGCCACTTTTGTGGCTGAATACGTCAAGTGGTCAAGCCATATCTGTGTTTGCTTGGCCTCTTGAGGTAAATTTCCACGTACTAACTTTTCTTCCTCAGTCATATAATGCATAGCTATACAAGATGCATAAACTATCCCTAGCATCTCATTGTGCTTGTTGACTGCAATAGTTGTGTGCAAATACAAGCCAGAACTTGTTGTCCCTCCTGCTTTTTTAGAAATATCACCCAAACCATCGCAGTGTTTGAGCGAGTTGTAGTTAAGCCATGAACCATCTTGAATAAGGTATACGCAATCTTCATTAGCTATTCTTCTGATCGTCCTGTGAAAATGCGTTCCTAAAATTTCAGGCATAGTAAAAATTCTTCCTTCTTTACAACTTATAAACCTATAAGCTGCTTTCGGCTTTGTTTCATCTGATTCATGCACACATGATAAGTGAGCACCTGGGTTTTTACCCATTGTATTCGCAACTTCTGCAAGTCTTTTGTTTAGCCTTTTGTCAGGAAATGCGTCTGCAAATTCTCTTGATAGGCAATCAGGTTTTAAGCTTTCTTCGATAGACAAAGGTTCTAGCTTGGAATTTCCTGAAAGTGACATCGCTTTTCTGAAGTCTTTCACTAAAAAATATAGATAGATTTTCTTTACTGATAAAGGTCCTTGTCCTTTTTTTCTGTCTCTCCCCC
>JAFTDR010000175.1 GCA_017454105.1 Desulfovibrionaceae bacterium
AAATGTTTTGTGCCATTCCTCTTGCTGGCGCTTTCCATAGATCACAAGCAGCTCCTGTGCAGGGTTCAACCCCATTGCTTCTATCATAGCGCAGAAATCGCCTAGCCGGATGCGCAGAGGCTCACCTTTCAGCCCCCTGGGGGTACGTAGGGCGTTGACTTTTTGCCGTGGATGTTTTGCCTCAGGGAAAGCCCTTTCTGTTCGCGCAGCATGTCTACGTGCGCCATAGCCTTTCTCTCGATACGAGTACGGATTCCTTCATGGCCGTACTGGAAAGCGCCCTATGCAGCTCTTGAGCGAGCCGGTGTGCCAGTTGCACTTGTAAACCCACGACAGGTCAGGGGAATGGTCGGGAAAAAAACCGACAAAAAGGATGCATCTTGGCTATCGACGGTCGGCATACTTGGAACGTACACTCCATCATATATTCCGACGGAGCAGTGGCGTGACCTGCGCTCCTCGTCAAGGTATTTGACGAAAGTAATCGCAACACGACAAGCATACAAAAATCGTGAAAATAAAGCCTTCATCGACGCCGGCTTCAGGCTAAATTCTGTTTTTTCTGACCCCTTCGGAAAGAATGCACAAATAGCAAAAGACGGCATACTAGCTGGAAAAACTCCAGAAAATATTATAGCGTCAATAGATGCTAAAAGACTGAAGGCAAGTCACGATGAGTTGCTAGCTGCATTTAATGGAGAGCTTAGAGAAGAACATAAGCTCGTGATTGAGTGCACTCGTTCTACTATCAAGTTCCTCGAGAACGAGATAGACAAACTGAGAGAACACATTATCTCAAAGGCTAAGGAGCTTGAGTTACAAAATTTCATGCTTCTCATGACTGTGCCTGATTTTAATGAACTCTCAGCCGCTCAGTTCATCATAGAAATTGGTGGACGTAGTTTTTTAGAGGCCTTCGAAGATTAGGAAAAGTTTTCATCGTGGGTAGGGGTCTGTCCAGGAAACAACGAATCAGCAGGGAAAAGAAAAAGTGGCAGAGCACCCAAAGGAAATCTCTACTTGCGTCGTTGTCTTTGTGAGGTGTCCCAGGCCGCAGTCAAAACAAAGAGAACGACATTTAAGTCAAAATACGAGAGTTTATCAATTAGGCTGGGAAAAAAGCGAAGTGTCTTCGCAATTGCTCACAAAATTACAAGGGTAGCTTATAAGGTGGTGTCAAAAGGTAGACCTTACAGAGATCCACAGATAAATTACGCAAAATTGACAGCTCAAAGAAACTGTCCTCGTTGGATCAAGAGCACTGCTCTGTACTGCAAAGAGTGGAATATTGTCGCGAAGAACACTGTAACAGGAGAAGAAATCAGCAGTGAAAGCCTGCGAATAGCCATCGAAGCTGAACATCGTGCAAAGATGCAAAAAATTCGAATGCAGGCAAGACTGGCATAATATCTAGTTAAATACTCAGATATTATACCTAATTATAAACACATTTTGATTCGTTTTATTGCAGAATGGACTGAATCTTAGTGTGTTATTAATAACCGGATTTTTTTTAAAAAAACCCGGGACTCTCAACTATTGCCTAAAGCAAGTATAGCTACTCATGTGTATTTCATGGGAACTCAGCATGCTGCGCCCGCGCCGCACCCTGACATATGAAACCAGGGGGATACGCGTTCCCAAGATCTACGGTGACCGTAGTCCATGGTACGCGTTTTTAAGAACTATTTCGATCCTAATTCTTTCTATCAATGTCTTGCTGTGTCTCAAATCATGCGCCACACAAGTCGGCGCTAGTCAGATTGACTTAAAATCCAATTTAAAGATATATCAAAACTACGACAGTTAAGCAAACTGCGTGGTATATATT
>JAFTDR010000176.1 GCA_017454105.1 Desulfovibrionaceae bacterium
GCTTTGAAAAATAAAAAAATTGTTTGACAAGACATAGGCTTGGGCGTAGAAGGCAATTCAAGCACGGGTCATTAGCTCAATTGGTAGAGCAGCTGACTCTTAATCAGTTGGTTCGGGGTTCGAGTCCCTGATGGCCCACCAAATATTTCAAGGGTTTACGGGCGATTTTCCCTTAAGAATCTGCACCAAATTGCACCAAACTGCACCAAGTTTGGTGCTGCACCAAGGGCAAGTTGGTGCAGCACCAAAAAAAATTAAAGTGCAGGCAACGCACGAGCCGCTCTAGCTTGACCGTCAGCCAAAACATGAGCATAGGTTCGCCCCGTTGTGGTGACAGATGCATGGCCTAGCTGTGCTGCTACCGCAGCTAGATCAGCTCCTCCTGCAAGCATTTGCGATGCGGCCAAATGGCGTATGTCATATGGCCGCATTTTTATTTTTGCCAGGGCGCAGGCCTTTTCCCACGCTTTGTGGTAGGAATATACAGGCCTTCCGTATCGTGTGCAGACATATGCAATATTTTCTTGCACATCATGCTCATACCTTGCACGAGCCTCGGCCAGATACAGATCTGGTGGGATAACTGTCTTGATTGCTCCAGTTTTTCCCTGGCGGATCCTGACAATTCCACGCCCCCAGTCAAATGCCGACCATTCCATCCTAAAAAGCTCCACAATACCAGGACGCAACGCTAGGCAAAATGCGGTTTTTACGGCCCATTGAAGCCAGGACGGACATTGCGCATACACTGCGCGGAAGTCATCAAGCGAGACGGAAATTATCCGTTTTTGTGCTGGCAATCGCTTAAACTCACGCCACGGATTGCGGCTGATGAGTTGCTGATCTGCACCCCACGCTAAGATGGCTCTGATATGAGCCTGGGCGTGATTGATCGTGTTGGCCGTGACGTGCCGCTCACGATAATTGTTGCGCAGTGTTTCGAGATCCCTGCGTGTGAGATCCTCAGCGTATTTATCTCTCAAAAATTCGCCGCAGCCCTTATGGTGCTTCCCCTTTTCATCGTCCCGACCGCACAGGCAATGGATGATGAACTGACGGGTTTTTTTGTGACGCTCGTTTGCCTGAAAATACGAGATGGCAAGCTCCCCCAGGGTCATGCGATCAGGTTCTTGCGGCTCAATGTAAACATGCTCTTTGTCAAAGGTTTTTGCCTCTTCCTCAGAGCGGAATGCTTTTTGTTTCCACCCCTCCTCTGTTTTATATTTTACCAGCCATCGACCGTCTTTTCGCTGTGAAACGCTCATATCTCCTCCAATAGAGCACTCACATGGCGGCCATCCTCATGAGCTGCTCGCACACTACCTTTTTTTCCCGTGAAGTTCTACCGCGTTCGCCAGCCTTCTTGACGCCAAGAATAATTCTGAGCTCTTTTTCTTTGGCGTCCATTTCTGCCCTGAGCCTGTCTATATCTGCAAACAATTCGCGGATTCTGTTGTCGTCTACGTCTTCCATTCTCTACCCCTTCGGACTCCAGTCGCTCGTTGCCGTGTTGACGATCAGAGCATCAAAATAGTTGTGCATCTCAGCATACAGCTTGAAAGCCTCGGTTTCGGACATGGGGCTTAGATTGTTGTCTGCCACCAGGCCATCCTGCACATAGCAGTTGGACATGATCACATCGCAGAGATCGTCATGATCGTAGGTGCAGGCTCGCTTGAATCCTGAGACGTATGTGCGTCGCTTGAAGAGAGCCCCGATGCCATGATCGTTGCACGCCTGGCCAATGTGTTTAACGTGGTCCAGAAACCAGGTCTTGAGAGACGGTTTCACATTCTGCATGAATACTGAGTTCTTGATTTCAAGCACGGCGCCGTCATGCACCCAGGCGCCGAATGCCCTGGTGTCAAATCTATCCCCGCCACCCCAGTCTGTGATCAAGCAGCCATCCATCGTGCAGATCATGCCGCATTGGACCTCGGGGCCTCGGCGTCCAAAATTGTCAAACCAGCAGTTGCGGAAAATGACTGTCTTGCCGTCCTCATCCAGTCTGCGTTCTTTGTCGCCAGAGCCGAGCAGCACCAGCTTTTTGGCGTTCCGAAAGAGGCAATGGTCAAACGTAGCCGAAGCCCCCCTGGTGATCCCGCAGGCCTCGTCCACGCAGCCATCTTCCAGGCCTGTGGCGTCGATGATGCAGTCACGCAGTGTGTACGTGTGCTTTCCGCAGAGCTGAAGGCAGTCGCTTTTCGGCCCTGGCTTGAAGTTCCGAGCGGGGAATCGCTTATTGATGAATGCATAGTGACTCATATCGATTATACCCTTGATTATTCCTCAAACTCATCTTCATAAGCTTCATAACCGCAATTATCGCACGTTATTTTTGTCTTCAGCTTCATATTCAATATAACTTGCGCTCTCTAAATCTGTCCCTGCGTCTATCACCTTTCCATCACTGTCTACATTAAACCATCTATTAGGGATTGTAAGCGTTCCATAAACAGCGAAACTCTCTGTACTTCCGCACTTCGGGCATTTATACATCGTCGTCTTCCTCCCATTCTTCAATATATTTCAGGGCGCGTTCTCTTGCGGCAGGCGTAAGCGCTTCAAGCTTCCAAAGTTCTTGACCATCGTATAGCCACCAATCATGCAGCCAATATCTGAATTCTTCCCAGATATCGCCGAATAACCATGAGCAAAAGTAGGTATTTCGTAGCGATAGGCAATCAAGGCACGTCTTGTTTGTGCTGAAATCACCTTCCCATACACCTCTTGCATATTCGTATTTTTCGCCTTTCTTTATGATCCGTCCGCATTCATAGCAATGGTGTTCTTTTCTTGCTGTATGCATTTCTGCCTTGCAAAAATCATATGATACTGCATCGTCACAGGCTTCAATTACGCATGTCATTTTTTATCTTTCCAAAATGTTAAAAAATTCTTCCTATAGAGAAATTTTGTCTATGACTTCAAAACGATATTGTTGCTTAACACCAGGATACTTTTGACGGTCAACCTCAGAGCAAAACATATCGTATGGACGCACGCATACTTTGTTGTCTAGCGCACTTCTGTATATTACTAACCTGTCATTTTTCTCTTTGTCTTCGTGCCAATACGCTTCTGTTATGATTACAAGGTAAATGCCACCTTTGAAATGTTGAACGATGTCGCCAGGTCTTATTCTCTCTCCATTCATAGTCACCACACTACCTTTTTGCGTCTGCGAACATAGCGGCCATATTTCATTGGGAGATTGCTCCGCCCATACTCGATATAGTTAAGATGCAAAGCCCCGCCTTGCTCGGCAAGACCTGCCCAGCTTGACAAAAATTGATAATAGCGTGCTGATCCGTAGCCAAATTTTTCCTCGCCGATCTTCATGAGTCGGTCGAGATTGATTAGATTTGATGCGCGCATTTTGTCATATTTCATCAGACAATTTCGCACAGCTTTCCTGTCAGCTCTGCAATAAAAGCATTTTTCTAGTGCCTTCAGCATACCTCGACCTCCCGTTGAATCGCCTCCAAACTTTTGGCGTACATGACTGCAATGTCGCGATCTACCGTGCGGGCCATCTCGGAAAACCTACGTGCGGCCAGGTGTAGAAACGAGATCGCAGATTGCCGTTCTTTTGGGCACGGCCTATGCCTGGCGATATCGTAAATTCTCTCCACACGTCGCTGGAGAAATTCTCCCGCATCTTCACACTCAATTTTGGGATATTTTTTGATGAGCTCGTGCAGATACTCGGCGAGCTCATTTTTTTGCTTTTCGTTGTCCATGTTTTGCCCCCTGTTTTGGAATGTTGCGCCAGATCCGCATTGCATCGTATGGCGACGTGCCGTGTGGTCCACCCAGGCCACATGCTTCACATGAGACATACCAGGCACCGTGGATCGTGCGCCGCATGAGTAGATTCCATTTGCCGCAATGTGGGCACCTGGGCATCTGGTCCATTTCCATATTTGCGCCTCTCAAAAATGAAAAAGCTGGAGAGAAAAAATCTCTCCAGCTCGGAGTTAAGTATGAACACAAGCCGTTATACAGCCGCCTGCCTTTAGACGAGCATGTGGGAGAAACCATGACCTCATGTTGAATGTGACAGGCCTACACGGTCTCGGTAGCGGAAAAATTCAGCTCAGCGAGCGTCATGCAGACGTCTACCCTCGGCAACATCGATTTTCAGGGGCTTTGTCGGTGTAAATTTAACCACCTTGTGCTCTGGTATCGTGATTAGTTGAGCCGTCCGAGGGTCACGGACTCTGCGCTTTCTGGCGAGTTTGACCCGAAATGTTCCGATATTCGGGATGCACGTGCGTCCAGTTGTAAGCAGGTCATCCTTGATGACGTCAAAAATGTGATCCACCACTTTTTCTAGGTATGCTTTTGTGGCATATCTGTTACTGTTAGCCTCTTTCATGAGGCGAGCCTGTAGATCCCCGATCATCTGCACCTTAGTCATGTTTTCCTCCTGATTGATATGTCAAAATTAGAGTTTGATTCCTAATAAAGTCAGCAACCCTGGTTCCGGCGGTTGTCCCTGGCGTTTCTCGTGCAGCCGTCTTGCCCTGGCCAGCTGATTTTGAGCTTTCCGCAATTCCAGGCGCACGCAGGCCACGGCGTCGTCGTTTCTGGCGTGCTCTCTGAGAAAATCGAGGGCTTCTTGGATGCATCGATCAGCTGCGGCCATTGCAGGTGCTTTATCCATTAGGCCTCCCCGCCTCGTCGCAAATGCCTTTAGCCACATCGATGGATCGCTGGTTCATGTACTTGCGCATCTCGTCCTCGGGCACGCCAAGGCGTAAGAAAAACTCGTACCGTTCGCGGTCAGTCATGTTGCGTTCCCACCAGCGCAGCTTTGCTGGCGCCCCAAAGGGAAAAACAAGAACGCCGTCCTTGAAGTAGGGCGGCGTCTCGGGCTCAACGTGCTCAGAAATGAGATCGGCGAGCTGCTCGATTTCTTTCTCATCCAACTCGCCGATAGGTTTTGGATCCAGATGTGCAGCCTGGATTTTGGCCCAAAGACCA
>JAFTDR010000177.1 GCA_017454105.1 Desulfovibrionaceae bacterium
CATCTGCGACTATCTGGGCATTCGCACACGCATCACAGATTCCAAAGACTACACCTTAATCCCGGGAAAAACAGAGCGCCTCGCGGATCTCTGCGAGCAGGCCCACGCCGACTGCTACATATCAGGTCCTGCCGCAAAAGAGTACATCGACCCCACAATCTTCGCTCAAAAAGGCATAGAACTCACCTGGTTTTCTTACGACGGCTACAGAGAGTACCCCCAGCTCTGGGGTCCTTTCGAGCATGCCGTAAGTATCGTCGATCTTCTCTTTGCCTGCGGGAAACAAAGCCCCGAGTATATGAGGTTTGTCCGGTGAAACTCTCGATTGTCACAACGCTCTACGGCTCATCCGAGACCTTACGGGAATTTCATACACGCGCAAGCAGGGCTGCGGCCGAATTCGCTGGGGAAGATTACGAGATCATCATGGTGAATGATGCCTCCCCCGATGACTCGCTTAGTCAAGCGAAGGAACTCTTCGCTTCTGATCCTCATCTCATAGTGGTTGATCTGGCCAGGAACTTTGGCCAGCATAGTGCTATGATGGCCGGTATCGGGCTTGCGAAAGGCGACTTTGTCTTTGCCCTCGACGATGACCTTGAAGAGGAACCCGAATGGCTTTCTCTCTTCGCCGCCCGCATGCGGGAAACAGGCGCGGATCACGTCTTTGGCGTTCAGGAGCGGCGCAAGGGAAAATTTTTCGAGCGGGTGAGCGGCTCGGCCTTTTACTCGCTCTTCAACGCTCTCTCTGACACAAAAATCCCGCCGAATCAAATCATGGCCAAGCTTATGACCAGGCGCTTTGTCGATGCTCTTCTTACGTACCAAGAGCGCACCTTCTTTCTGGCCGGCATTCTCGCACTCACAGGATTTGTGCAAGTTCCGCTCACCTGCCACAAAAAAAGCAAGGGCAGCAGCACTTACAACCTCTCGCGCAAAGTCGAGCAGGCCATAACATCGCTTACAAGCTTCAGCACAAAACCCCTGCTCGCCATTTTCTTCGCAGGCACCGGGCTCTCTGTTCTGGCTCTTGTTCTGCTCATCTATCTTGTCATGCGGAAACTCATCTTTGGTGCGGTCCTAGACGGTTGGACCAGTATCATGGCCTTGATGACTCTCGGTTTTGGCGTAGTGACTGCCGTTCTCGGCATTATCGGCATCTACATAGCGAGAATCTTTGTCGAGGTCAAAAAACGCCCGCTTGTCACTATCCGCGATCTCCTCTCCCATGCGTCCTCTGACCACACAAGTGACCGCACAAGTGACCGCACGCGTAAGTAAAGAAGGCTTTGCATGCACTGGAAAAAACTTGGACTCTGTTTTGCCCCCAATAATCTAAGCGACCTCATGCAGTCCTACGCCCGCATCCCGATTCTCGATCAGGGCTCAGGCTCCCGCTACCCGCTCTATTTCGGCTCGCGCGATGCGACAAACAGGGAACGGGTGTTTAAGGCAACGCTTGATATGGAGACCTTGACTGTCACAGATATCGACACACAACCGGTCCTCGATTTTGGCGAGAATCTGGGCGCCTTTGACGATAATGGGGTCAGCCCCTGCTGCCTTGTCAATGTGGGTGAGCGCAAGCTCCTCTATTATTGCGGCTGGAACATTCACGTCAAAATTCCTTTCACCTGCGCGATCGGCTTAGCTGAAAGCACTGATGGTGGCAAAAGCTTTCATAAATGCTTCAAAGGCGCTGTGATCGACCGTGATAAAAACGATCACCAGTTTGTGGCTGTGAACGATGTCCTCTATGACAACGGCCTGTTTCGAACCTGGTACCTCTCTTGCCATGAGTGGGCACGGGGGAAAGAGGGCAGGCTCATCCACCACTATACGATTCACTATGCGGAATCGGAAGACGGTATAGACTGGAAGCGCTTTGCACAACCTGCGATCCCCTTCAAAAACGAATACGAATACGCCATCTCGACCCCGCGTGTCATAAAACTGGGGCCTTGTGACTACCGCATGTGGTATTCCTACCGGGCACAGCCGGGCATTGAGACCTACCGCATAGGCTATGCCGAATCACAGGACGGTGTGACATGGGTCCGCAAAGATGAGGCTATGGCGGATTTCACACCATCCGAAGACGGCTTTGACAGCGAGATGTGCTGCTATCCCTTTCTCTTCCACCACAATAACCGTCTCTACATGCTCTACAACGGAAATGACTACGGCAGGACCGGTTTCGGCATAGCGGTCCTTGACGGCAGTCTCTAAGAGGCCAAACATGCACACTGTTCTCCTCGCCGGCAACGCGTACGCTGCGCGCATTCTCTTAGGCTACCTCGCCCACGACACCCGCTACACAGTGGTTGGCTGCGTTGTCGACGACGCCTACACAGAATCGGGCTCTCTCCACAATCTCCCAAATATACCCCTCTCAGAGGTCACAGGCCGGATGCCACCAGATACTGTCTCTGTCATTATGGCCATGGGCTACGGCGATGTAAACGGCACGCGGGCCCGCTTTTTCACCACTCTGAAAGAGAAGGGCTACACAATCGAGACCTATATCCATGAGCGCGCAACAATACTCACGGATGAGCCCATAGGCGAAGGCTGCGTTGTCATGCCAGGCGTGCTTATTGAGCCTGGTGCGACAATTGGTAAGGACACCTTCCTCTGGGGCAATGCGGTTGTCGCGCACGACGCAAAAGTAGGCGATCACTGCTGGATTGCGGCCGGCGCCGTCCTCTCCGGCATGGCAAAAATCGGCAACCGAACCTTTATAGGTGTGAACGCGACAATCTCGAACAAAGTTGAGATCGGCGAGCGCAATATCGTCGGCGGCTCGGCTTTCATGTCCAAGAACACAAAGGACGATATGGTGCATCTCGCCCGCTCTGGAGAGCCCTTCCGCTGCACTGCGGAGGAATACGCCCGGTATTTCGGCCTGTAAGGAGTCAGAATGGATACGCAGTTACGCAATCTTCTTGCCGATGTTTTCGGCACAAACCCTGCGGACCTGACAGAGAAGACCAGCAAGGATGATGTCGCAAGCTGGGATTCACTCAAACAGATGGATCTGGTCGTCTCCCTTGAGCGCGCGTACGCGATCTCTCTCACAATTGACGACATAATCTCCATGCAGTCGGTCGCAGCAATCTGTTCCGTACTCAAACAAAAAGGAGTGCCTCTTGAAGATTGACGGCGCAATCGCTTTAGTGACAGGCGGTCTCGGGGGACTGGGCCGTCCTCTCTGCGACATGCTCGCCTTGCGCGGAGCCAAGGTCATTGTGGCGGATCGAAACGCAGAGGGTCTTAAAACGCTTCCCGAGCATTTTGACCGCTGCCTCCTCGATGTCTGCGATCCCCTTGCCGCAAAAAAGGAAATCGCGGCCCTTAGGGAAAAGCATGGCGCAATCGACCTTCTTGTCAACTGCGCAGGCGCCATTGTCAGCGCCCCCTTTGTCAATATTTTCTCGCGCGATTCTATGATGCTCCCCTACGAGCGTTTCCGCAAAGACCTGGCTATCAATCTCGATTCAGTCTTCATTGTCACCTCGGCTGTCGTTGAGCAGATGGTTCTCACACGCACCAAGGGCTGCGTGATTTCAATCAGCTCCATAAGCGGCCACGGCAATGCGGGACAGACAAGCTACGCCGCGGCAAAGGCTGCCGTGAACGCCATGACTGTCACTTGGGCCAAGGAACTCGGGAAACTCGGCATTCGCTGCAATGCCGTGGCTCCAGGCTTTATCGGCACCCCCTCAACGCACTCGGCCCTTTCCGAATCGCAGATCAAGCACATCGTTGCCAACACGCCTATTGGCCGTCTGGGAACGCCTGAAGAGGTGGGAGCAGCAGTCATCGCACTTGCTGAAAACGATTTCATAAACGGCGCAATCCTCGATGTAAACGGGGGACTTACGCTGTAAACGCAAGGGATCGAGCAAAAAAGCTCTTTTTTTCTCTCAAACGACCGCGGAAAAACAATGTACCCGTATAATCTAGGACTCCTTGCGGACAGCGTGGCCCTCAAGGCAGCTGATACACAAGCCCTCTGCTACGAGGACCGCACCTATTCGTACGCAGAGCTGACACGGGCCTCAGAGGCCATTGCCAAGGAATACAGACAGAGGGGGCTTACGACAGGGGATGTTCTGGCCATAGTCCACACAAAAAAGCCCCTCGCCTATGCGGCGATGCTCGCGGCCCTGCGCCTAGGCCTCCCCTATGTGATTTTAGACGCCGAAAGCCCAGATGCCCGCACAGCGCGCATTCTTGCGACAGCTGCCCCGCGACTCATCCTTATTGATGCGAACGCGCATCTGCCAGAGGACTGCGCAATACCGGTTATGAATCTCTCTGACTGCACAGGCGAGGTCTCAGAGGAGGACATATGTGAACGCAAGCGCCGCACAAAAGAGGTCGACGGAGCCTGCATAGCCTACATCATGTTCACCTCAGGCTCGACAGGAATGCCGAAGGGCGTTGCCGTAAGCCACCAGAATGTTCTCCATTTTATCGAGTGGGGTGCGCGCTATTTTGAGCTTGCGCCAGGCGACATTCTTGCGAACGTGAGCCCCATGTATTTTGACAATTCTGTTTTTGACTTCTACTGCGGGCTCTTCTCGGGCGCTGCCCTGGCCCCAATCGATCGCGCGCTTTTACACAAGCCCTACGAGCTTGTCGCCTATGTTGACCGCCTGCGCTGCACTGTCTGGTTCTCTGTGCCTTCGCTGCTCATCTATCTTATGACAATGAAGGCGCTTTCAAAAAACAACTTTTCCTCTATACGCTCCATTTCCTTTGGTGGCGAAGGCTATCCCAAGGCGGAACTTGCGAAACTCTACGCCCTCTACGCTGACCGCGCACGCATCGTCAATGTCTACGGCCCAACGGAATGCACCTGCATATGCAGCGCCTACCCCCTCAAAGCGAGCGACTTTGCTGACTGCGAGGGTCTCCCGCCTCTTGGGCGCATCAATCAGAATTTCGACTGGTACATTGACGAGGGAGAACTCATTCTTGCAGGACCCAATGTCGCCCATGGCTATTACAATGATCCAGAAAGGACAAAGGCCTCCTTCCAGACGCTCCTCGATCCAAAACGCTTCGGCAAGCGCATCTATAGAACAGGGGATCTTGTCTGTGCGCGTGATGGTCTGCTCTACTTCCAGGGACGCAAGGACAATCAAATTAAGCACATGGGCTACCGCATAGAGCTAGAGGAAATAGAAAAAGCCCTTCTCGCACTGCCAGGCATTCACCAGGCTGCTGTCCTCTATGTCCGGACACAGACCGCTTTCGGTAAACTCTACGGCTTTGCCGCCTACGAAGGCGAAAGAGACAGCCAAAGCCTGCTTAAGGATCTGGCCCACCATCTGCCAGCCTACATGATACCATCAAGCCTGACTCTTCTTAGAGAACTCCCGCACAATGCCAATGGGAAGGTCGATAGACAAGGACTGCGGGAGACAATCATACACAACCGTCCGCTCCGTTAGATAAGAGAGCAGCTGTAAAAAGAAGCGCGCCTTATCCTTTGGACTTCGATTTGCAGGGCAATTGGCAAACCTGTACGCTACACTGCGGTCAAAAAAAAGTTGCCACTTGGAGCGGACTCCCGCTCGCAAATGGGCAAGTTTGTTTTTGGCTTAAGTATACTTGCGACTCTTTGGGAGGATGAGCGAGGTTTGGCTGTTGGTTCTGAGATTCTAAAACAGTTCCTAAGGCAAAAAGCGCGCAGGAATTCGCTCTAGAACTCCAACTCGCCCCGCCACAGACTGGTTTTCCGACGAGAATGCCAAGCTCCTGTTGATTTTGTTTCGCTTGGAAGAAGCAATGTTGCGCTCAAGTTCATCCCAAGCTTGTGAGTGAGTTTTGCCGCGAACGAGAAGGACGAGCAGGCACGTTCACAGAGAAAATCCTTGAGAGACTCGCGATCCTCTCTGTGTCAGCGCCAAAAAAGACCCCGAAAAGGGGTCTTTTTTTTTGGGCAAAAAAAAAGGTTTGAAGAAACCTTCAAACCTTGAAATTGGCGGAACGGAAGGGACTTGAACCCTCGGCCTCTGGCGTGACAGGCCAGCGTTATAACCATCTTAACTACCGTTCCGTGTATGCGAAAAGAGTACTGTGACAAAAAAAATATCTGGCGGAACGGAAGGGACTTGAACCCTCGGCCTCTGGCGTGACAGGCCAGCGTTATAACCATCTTAACTACCGTTCCATGTATGCGAAAAGAGTGCTGAGACAAAAAAAATATCTGGCGGAACGGAAGGGACTTGAACCCTCGGCCTCTGGCGTGACAGGCCAGCGTTATAACCATCTTAACTACCGTTCCGCAGATATGGTGGGCAGTACAGGACTTGAACCTACGACCCCCGCCGTGTGAAGGCGATGCTCTACCAGCTGAGCTAACTGCCCCCTTCATGGAAAACACTTATACGCCGCTTCACTCTCTCTGTCAAGCAAGAATTTTTCGAATGTGCGGAGTATACTTTAGCTTAAAAAAAAGTTCCCTCTTAAAAGAGATATATTTATCTTAGAACAGGAAAGATGTTCTTAAAAAGGAGAATATTTTTTAAGGCTAAGTATCCCATAGTCGCGCAGGGAGAGGAGAGAAGAGTCTCTCTCAACTAAAAAAAGTGTATCCGCTCACAGATCAACAGCGCAGCTTCGCTAGTATGCAGGCTTCGTAGCCCTTCAAGCTTGTCATTGTCGACAAAGTCCGCACTCTACCATGGTTGTGGTGAAACGTGTAAGCCGCATCCCGCTATACACCCGATGAGCGATACAAAAAAGTGGAGCCAACAGCGCTCGCTTCCGTAGATGTGCGCGGCTTTGGAGTTTGTGCAAACCATGAGGACAAGCTCTTTGTCCTTGCTCAACCACACCGAATTCTGGCCCCTGTACAGCAAAGGAGTGCGACTTCAATCGAGAGGGTACCCACAAGACTTCCTTCGTGTCACGGGAAAAATCAGTGTGACGCCACGTATGCCCGACCGCATAATGATTTTCCCTGTCAGCTTGCCGGCGCCCACAAGACTCACTTCGTGTAGCGGGAAGAATCATTGGGACGCCGAGTATGTACTGCGGTCAGAAAAAAGTCGCCACGTGGAGTTGAAAATAAGAGACTCCCGCCGCACATGGGCAAGTTGTACCCGCGCACTTGTGCATAGCAAAAACCACCGTATCAGTACCTCGTCTCGGTTTTTGTTGGCAATGACATAGCAAGAAATTGTTGACCCGCGAGCGGATACAGCAAGATTGCTTCTCGCTGGTATATCATCACAAACTTCCAATTCTTGGGGCCTTATACCGCACAATGGTTTTCCCACAAGAGACAATGGAGAGCCAATCGGTCTGCGTCCTATGGGATAATTTCGTGTCGCGTGGAAGAATCATAGTTACGCCGAGTATAAAAAAGCGCAGACAAAGCGCACCTTTTTTGGCATATATATTGCATTTAGCACAAACACTCTTTTTTCAGGCAGAGTCCGGTTTTACGGCTCAAGGCAGAATATGATTCTTCCGTACTGGCCGATTGCGGAGGCATACTGCTTTTCCAACGCGAGTCAATGGCGATTGGCTACAACTCTTCGGCATCGGGCAGAATAACTGTGACACCGAGTCTATTATACTGCAGTCAGAAAAAAAGTTACTATCGTTACCTACAAACCAGCTTTGTTCAGGAATCTCAGACAAAGCATGTACACATTTTTTTTCGCCTTGAGTATATGAGAATGCGCAGGTACAAGTTCTCAGAAGTATCAAGCGATTTTTAGAAAAAATGCCGCGTGTACGGATCACAATAATATCGTTCAATCCCTGCGGTTGAAGCTGAAATCCTCGGAATGCAGGGCTTCTTGGCTTATGTCAGTACCCGGCCGCATAAAGATTTTCCCTCGCAGGCACAGGAGAGCGACCTCAAAAAATCGGCAAGAGAAGAATCATTGTGGCGCCGAGTATAGCTTTGTGCTAAAATGAAGCAAGAATGCCCCGAAACTGTAGAGCGATTGAAAGCCAGGTTCTTTGCTGATCGAGAGCTTGAGTGATATTATGCCAATCCGTACGCGCGGAAATTTTTCAAGCCCATCAATTCATCTCTCTTGCCGTTTTTCTTGGCGTATCCGCTCACGGGTCAACAGCGCAGCTTCGCTAGTATGCAGGCTTCGAGCCACACCAGCTCTGGTCTTGTCGACAAACTCCGCATTCTACCATGGGTGAGGTACGACGAGATAGGATGTAAGCCCCGCTATACACCCGTGAGCGGCTGCCCAGGCCGGGCACACAAAGAATCCACACCTGTATAGCGTATTTTTTCTATTTTTTCAGTACTGCTAAACCAAAGCCCGATTCTCCAAAATGATTTCCATTATAAAGCATATATAAGGTGTTATTCCATTTAAACATATATGGATAGCAAACCATTTCACTATCCCAACCTTCTTTTGATACATCAAAGGATTTCATCTCCTCGTCCATTCTTTTCCACTTTTCACCATCTTTTGATTCTGCATAGCCCATTCGATATGTTTGTATATTTTTCTGCGCTCTGAAGCAATACCACATTTTAAATATATTATCTTCAAAAATTACACTTGGACGTGCCAAAGCATACTCATACTCATTTGCGAAATCAATGGAAACTGTTGGGACACTCGTAAAGGAAATGCCGTCTTCAGATATCTTATGCTTAATATTATAATAATGACGCCTAGCATTGCCCTTTTCTTCCCAGCGCTCTCCAGAAACATACCATAAGTGCCAAATACCATTGTGATGGAGAACCCAAGGAGAGCTCGCAAAAATTGGATCGTATATACTCCAAGTTAAAAAAGGACCACTAAACTTTTTAAAAGTTAATCCCATATCTTCAGAGATTGCGACACCACCAGACGTATCAAAAGTAAATTTATTTTTTATACTAAAACCAATGAGATATAGATACAATTTATTATCATAAATAAGCGCACAAGAAGGCGCTAACCCATTATCATCATATGTGCCTAGCATGGAAGGGAATTTTAGCACGGGCTTATCTGCATTATATAAGATATTTACTTTTTCATCTATCGTTACATCCATGTAAAAGATACTAGATCTTTTTTGAGCGTCGCATGTTCCGTAAAATATGCGGAAATTATTATCTTTTAAATGAATAGCGGCAGGAGTTCTACCATAGCTCATTTTCAATTCATTTTCACCACTTGCACAGTAAATAAAACCTAACTTTTTCCAATTCATGTTCACCTCCACGCTATTTCTTATTTTTATTAATTATTTTCCTAATAATATAAGGGGGTCTTGATTTTGTTTCTATAAATATTTTTGAAAGATACATGCCAATAACGCCTATTTGCGAAATAATAATCCCTCCTATAAACCATATTGAAATCATAATAGATGTATATCCATCTACTGCTATATCACGACATAACTTTAAAAAAAGCAGATAAACAATATAAAGGAATGAAACAGATGTTATTATCAGACCAATATTAAAGAAAATTTTTAATGGTTTATCACTAAATGAAGTTATACTATCAATCACTAAATTGATTTTTCTTTTTAAAGTATATGTCGTCGGACTTGTACTTTTTTTAGTTATATAAATAGGAATTTGTCTAAAACCAGTAATTGCGCAGAGAAATGTAAATATTATAGCTCTTTCCTGATGCTGTATAAGCGCATTGACAAAATCGCGGGTCATTAGACGAGCTGTGACTTGATTTTCCTGGTGTTTTAAATCGGTTAGCCAATTGATCAATTTATAGTAGATTGCTCCTGTCCAGCGTTCAAAGAAAGCACCACGGCGTTTTTTCTGAACTCCGTAGACAACATCACACTGACTTTTTTTCATTTCCTCTGAGAAGGGTATAAGCCATTCTGGCTCTTCCTCAAGATCAATGTCTATAAGAAAAACAAAATCGCCTGTTGAATGCTCAAGTCCTGCCATCAAAGCCCTATGGTGACCAAAATTGCGGGAAAAATCAAGAATCGTAAGATGTTCATCTTGTCTTGCAATTTTCTCTGCAATTTCAAGTGAATTGTCTGGAGATCCATCATTTACCATAATTATTTCATAATCTGTATCTGCTATTCCTTGTGCGACTTTTGTTGTTCTACTGTAAAATTCCTCTATATATTTTGCAGAACAATAGAGAGTCGTAACGATAGAAAGTTTCATAGAACAAACCCTATATCTTTAGCTTTTTTCTGCAGTTTATAGGTATACGGTTGAATACGATCTTTATGTTATTTTTCCATGTATACTGCGTTCAGAAAATCAGTTGCACATGGACTTGAGAATCTAGAGACTTGAGTGCTGACTTCCGTTCGCAAAAGTGTCAGTTTGTTTCTGGCTGAAGAATATCCTCAATTTCCCGGCATGAAATGTATCTACAGAGACAAACAGTCTAACGGACACGGTTTTTCTATCCTACAGGACCCTTTGTGGCTAAACGGACCTGTTTGAGCCCAAAGGGTCTTTTTGCGTTGGAAGAGCAGATGGACTGCGGCTCTTCTCCAAGTAGCCACTCACCGGGCGGGAATTTAAGATATACCCGGCCGCGCGATGATTGTACCCAGATAGGCGATGAAGATCGGCCAAAATTGATAGGCATGGGAAGAATCATTGTGATGCCGAGTAAATCTCTCAAACGGTAGAATGCGGCCTTTGCCGACAAAGATACAAATGAGCGCTAAACTCTACTACTGCTATTCAGTGGATGCTATGTAGCAATATTCATGCCAAAAATTGAGCGTATTACGCTCTCTGCGTAGCGTGCGAGACTTCTCCTAGCTGCACATCTCGCCTTTTTCTACCTTGCAGCGGCGGAAGTCCAAGGGGACGCTTCTCTTGCTTCGCCCGCTTGACTTTCCGCCAGACTCGCGCGGTTGGACGTTATCGACGCTCGCTTTGCGTAGGCGAGAAGAGCGAACGCACTCTCCACCTGTGTTTTGCACAGAGAGATGGCAAACGCCTTCGCTTCGGCTCTGAATGGAGAATCACGAACAGATCCCCCCTCAATTTCTGGCAAACGGTACAATCGGCCTCGTAAGGGGCGATGCCACGAAACCTTACGAAGAAGCCAATGTTCCCCGCAGAGTAAATTTGCAAATGAAAACCAAGCGACTCTACTCTTCCCCTGCGGTCACAATGAAACTGCCGCATTTCAGACGCAAGCCGTCCGTGGCTTAGAATCAACAGACGGAAGAAGGGGTGCTGTGCTCACCAAATGGAGTATACGTACAACCCAATCGCACGCAAAGAAAAGCAGGGGGAGGCTTGCCCACAAGGGCAATGGCATTGCAGGAAAGTCCAGTGAAGGTTGCCTGCGCTTCAGGCGAAAAATTTTTCTTCAATACTCATCTCCCCCTTGCAGGGCTACTATAACGGTGGTAGGAAGGTGCGGAGTGAGTGTATCTTGCTTTTTCAGCCATTTTTGCCTGCAGGTGTTTCTATGCATCACTATGCCAAAAAAAGCCTTGTTATCATTGCCTTCCTTCTCGCCTTTCTTGCATCCGTCCATACAGCCCACGCCAGAGCCATTGGAGGCTCTGAAATGACGGATGTGCCGATGGAGGAAAACCTTTGCGCCTTAACCTTTGACGATGGCCCGTCAATTTTTACTCCGCAGCTTCTTGACACCCTCAAAGCATACAATATTCCCGCGACCTTCTTCATGCTCGGGACCATGGTGAACCACTATCCTGAAATTGCCCTGCGCGTAGCTGAGGAGGGACATGAAATAGCGACCCACACCCACTCGCACAAAAACTTAAAAAAGCTCTCGACGGCCAGAATCACAAGTGAGATAGCCAATGGCTATGAGGCTCTTGTGTCCCTCGGCATAATACCAACCTATCTCCGTCCACCGTACGGCTCATACGACCAGCGTGTTGTCAATATTGCTTCACTCTACGGCCTTGACGTCGTTCTCTGGTCTATGGACAGTCTGGACTGGAAGCGTCTCCCAGAGGACTACGGGAAAATTCGATCTGTCAGAGGGGAACTTTTTGAAAACAACGACATGCACGGAGTTTTTCTTTTCCATGATATTCACAAACGCACTGTGGACGATGTCCCCCGCGTCATAGAAGAACTCCGCAGAGCAGGCTGTCAGCGTTTTGTGACGCTAAGCGAGTATATGAAGGGCATTCTTGATCCTGAGCCTCCGCTGCTCATGACTCGGCGCCCAGCATCCACTGAAACTGTGGTGCAGACAGTCAACCATACAACACAGGTGAACACGAAAATACCTGAGATTCAGCACTCAGACGCAGCGCCCGTAGAAAAGGCAGTCGAGAAGCCAGCGCAAGAGGAGGAAGACAGCGGCTGGTTTGGTCGGTTCAAAACGATTTTTGAGTCAGTCGAATAGATCGAGCGAACATGCTCTTGGAGGAAGCTTCCTCTCCTCCAAGAGCACGTTCAGTCTCATACCGCAGTCAGAAAAAAAGGTGCCACATGAAGCTGACTCCCGCTTGGAAGTCTGTCAGTTGGTTTCTGGCTTGTATAGACACTGCGGCAAGACATGCAATTCGAGAAATTGATTGCAATTGATTCGGCCTGGATTTCCGATAGGAGCCTCTGCCACTGAGTATTCTGCGGTCAGAAAAAAATTCCGCATGTACGGATTGGCATAATATCGCTCAAGCTCTCGAACCACAAAACTAGGCTTTCTGTCCCTTTACAGTTCTTCTGGACTCCTCACATCCTTTTGTACGTCGCTCATCTGACATAAGCCAAGAAGCTCTGTATCGCGATGATTTCAGTTTTAATTCTCAGGGATTGGTCGATATTATTGTAATCCGTACACGAGCAAAAAATTGCCACATGGAGTTGCAGATATTACAATTCTACAGGTAAATTGCAAAAGATGCTGCTGAACGGACAGACGCCAAGCGGACGTAGACGGAATCCCATTGCAATCAACTTCTCGAATCGTAATACCAGACTTAAATGTTGATCCCACTCGCAAAAAGATTATATTATTTCTAACTATAGTTCAAGAGAACTATTGCAATCAGTCTCTGGAATCCGGTACGATCTTCAATTGACGCGGTAGGGACGCCCATTACTGAACGCCCCCCGCCCAGAACCGTGCGTGCAGATTTCCCGCACACGGCTCTTCATTTAGGTTAATCACCACTGG
>JAFTDR010000178.1 GCA_017454105.1 Desulfovibrionaceae bacterium
CTTCCGATGTGGGCGTGAATCCAGGTTGCAGATTCTGAGATTGCGATACTGAAGCTGGTTTGTTGCCGTCGATCAGGCTTTGGGCTTGAATGAGAAGCGCGTCACTATCACGGAGCTGACAGACTAAGCTTTGGAGTAGGAGGAGATCTGCTCCTACGATGTTTCCCTTGGGTGGCATACGGTTCAGAGCCGTATCAATGATGTCCGCAATGGGTGCCACATGTGGCTCGACAAAGGACAGCCCAACGAGTTTTTTATGGAGTGTACGCAGTGGAGACAATGCCTTGTGCGTTACCGATGTCACGCCTTCGTAGACTCTGTGCCAGATGTCATCCGCAGTTTTAGCGATCTCGCCAAACAACGTTCCCCCAAGACCTATCACTTCCTCTGCCAATCCCGATTGGAGTACGGCTTGCTCGTTGTCGTGTTCCATAAGGGGAGACACCTTGAACATTTGCCACTTGAAATCCATACGGGAACGCACGTAATCAGGGCCTACCGTCGAATTCTTGATGATCTCGCCCCACTTTTTGTGTTTGGCGACCCAGGGCAAAATCGGCGTTTTGTTCGGCCTGTCTCAGCACATCTTGATAGGAGCAAAACGTCGGAAGCTTCAGCTGTTTTGCGCAGATTTTGATCTGTTCATGGATGACGATTGGGTCCATTTGCCGCCCTCTCTCCCCATGCCATCAGTGTGTCGTAGGCTTGTAGATTTACTTTTTTGCGTTCTTGATCAGTGCTTTTGCCTGTACTGGCTCTTCTGCAGATGGTTCAGGGGGGCAGTGAAGCTTCTCTGCGGAGGATCTCCATGACCTTCCTACGGTCCTTCGTACGCTTCCGGTGATAACGTTTGCTTGACGGGTACAGCATTCAAAATCGCACGACCACTCTCCTCGAGGAGGTCAAGATAATCCACGAGACGGCAGCTTCTCTGGTTCTTGCCCCATAATCTTTCGTGATCCGCGATTTCTTTCCCCTCATAGATGAAGGACACGCGTTCGGGGAATCCCTTGATTCCCACCTGTCGGCCTACATACTGCGTTGGGACAGAATACTCGCTCGTCTGAAATCGCACCGTAGAAAAGAGGCTGACTCGTGCATTCTGACTTTTGGCCGTCTCAAAGGGGTAGGTCGGAAGAGGCCGCAATGCCGCTTTCTCCATCTCGAACATGTCCCCGACGGTGGCTGGTTTATCTGGAATGTGCCTTTTGTCGTACTTCCCGCATTGCTCAGCCAACTTGGCATTGAGCTCTTCCAGGCTCTTTTCCTTGGGCATAGGAACCATGATGTTTCTTCTTGCGTAGCCGACAAGGCCTTCTACCAGGCCTTTTTCATGCCCAGATGCCGCGTTGCAGAATTCAGCTGAGAAGCCGTAGTGCGCACATAACTTCAAATAACCTTCCTGTTTCTTGGCGCGCGCACCGCTTCCTTCCTTGATGCCACCTTCGCGTTGTCAAAAATGACCTGGTTCGTACATAGGCCTCCAGGAAACTTTCTTCGTTCTGGTGACTGTAGGCAACCACGAAGGGCCTGCAGCTGTAGCAAAGCCTGGCGCAGAAGAAGTAGATCTTTTTCTTCTCGCCTCCGATTTCAACAGATCCTTCGCCCCGGTCGACCTGCATCGCTTCGCCTGGCTCTAACTGCTTCGCTCCTTGATTTCCCGCACCTTCCGACGAATTGTCGATTCTCCGCCGGTAAACCCTTTTTCCTCGACAAGGCGGTCGTAAATTCGCCGTGCCGCATGTTTTTGCTTTTTTAAATTGTCACGTTCATCTCCCTCTAGGCATGACTCGAAGAATGCAACCACCTCGTCGGTTACAACCGTTGCTTCCCTCTCCCGGCTTGTTTTCGCCAACGGAACGGCTGCACCATCGCAGTACTTCTTCACCGTTTTGCGAGATATGCCGAGATCTTTGGCTATTTGCCGTTGGCTTTCGCCCTCCAACGCCCTTTTTCGGATCTCCGAGTATTCATCCACCTGAATTCCCACCTTTTACCTCCTCTGGTTATGGGGTTGAGAACCCATTTCCAGCGGAGATATGCCTTGGGTGGCTCCCTTTCAAGCGAGCGTTTATACTCACGACGGAAAAGATCGTCCGCCTTCGTCCTCGTCAACGGCGAAATTCGCACTTCTTCCGATGATTGGGAAGGAAGATTTCACACGTCGCGAGTATATACACGGAAAAACAGACCTTAGTTGGCGTTCATCCACCTGCAAGGTCTTTTTTGCCTATCCAACCTCGAAAAAGGGAGATGGGGCTTTTGCACATTCTGCCTTCTCTGGAAAAACAGGCCTTGGCTATCTCACCCATCAGCAAGGCGTCTCTGTCGGCCATCCACGAAAAAAAGAAGGTGATTCTGCGCATCTCGCCAACCATCAGCCATCTCGCATTGCTCTGTCCTGCGCAAGCAAAAAGCATGTTGCCCTGAACCAAGGCAAGCAGCCACCACCCCTCTCTCGTTTCCTTGTCAGCACGTTGGATACCCATAGGATTCATATCAGATACCAACCGATATGCTTGACACGAAAGACAAGCATCGGCGTTGACGACACGTATATCGCGTGCTACTAAAAAAGAATCAGTCAAGATTCAACAAGCTGCTTTCAGAACGGAATATTGCCGAGCTTAAAGAATCGCCTCGTCCTAACATTCGCTTTTTTCGGAATGCCAAAGGCATGTATCTGACCTTCGCAAGGAATGATGCTTGAGACTCGCAAAAAATTCATTGGTCAAAAAATTTTGACAGTATATACTCGACCGCACATTGATTTTCCGCAGGATGTTTAGAGTTACACTCTGACATCGTTCTCCTAGGGGAAAATCTTTATGAGGCTGAGTATAATTGGCAGTACAATCCGACGATTTTCTTCGTTACCCTGCTATTTTCAAGTATTTGTGGCGATTTTCGGTTCCGTCCAGATCCACCAAGAATATAGCGGGTTTGCGGGTAAAACTGAGAACCCGCGTTTTAGTTTTCCAACCGCGAGAGTGAAAATTGGAAATACTCCATGCAAAAAGAAGATGCTCGCCTCTGGGGACTCTGGGACTGCGTTCATTGTGCGGAAGAGTTAAGCTGAGGCAACGAGATAGAGTGGCGTACCACTGTAGTACGTTTTGACACACAGATACGGCGGTATCACCTGTCCATGCCGTGCAAGCACTGCTACGGAATCCTCTGTGTTTTCGGCAGGAAAGGCAGTGACCCCCGGTTTATCCCTTTGATGCAAGAGAGAGACTTGAGAGTTGCGTAGCAGGATTGGCGTGCGAGCTGGATACTTGATCCTGCCATACTTCCGCTTGCGTCTAAGAGCAGATGAATGGCTGTGGATAGACCTTTCGTTTCGCAGCGATTCGTGAAGATACGCTGATCTCCAAAGCTTAGGCGGTACAAGTTTTTGCCAGAAAGCGTGCCGTGGCGACTACTGCCCACATTTTGCCGAACTTTTGCTTGGAGCAATCCTTGGAGACGGAAGCGTAAGGCAACACTTGCTCGTAGAGATTCTTCCATTTCGTCTGCATTTTGCCCTCTGTAGCTACTCAACTAAGTGTTCACCAAGGGACTTTGGCAGTTCGGAATCATTGCTCGCGAAGAGATGCCTGATACAAGATTCAGGATTAATGGATTTCCTTTGGTGAATGCTTGATTTCTCTGTTTCAGAAGCACACCCATTGGAGACATCACTATCCCATAAAAACACCCGGTGGGCTAACCTGGATCCTACCTTTTTTGGGGTACGACAAAGTGCCAGATATCATAAACTAAGACTCGGTTCTGAGACGCCCCAAAAAAGACATTTTTGAGACTCAGCCGTAGTCCCCATGATCTCTGAAATTTCACAAAATCTCATCCAGCTGCTTCAACATTCTTGCGTGCAGCACTGCTTCCAGGCCGATTTCTTAGCCTCTACACGCCTGAAACCTTGACTATTCGTGCGTTGGTGCTGAGTCAATGCTTACCTAGAGAGCGGAACCCCAGGAATCCCGCCTCTTTTGCACGAAGCGTTTCTGCTGAATAATGGTTAGGCAGTACGGCACTTCCGGCTTTATGGCCGTGAAAGTGGGATGTGCGGATGCTTCCTACACTGTGGTTCTCATGAACATATGGCGTGTTACATCGCAAGAACTATGCCAAAATAAACTTGAAACACCTGTAGAGGGTGATTGTCCCAAGCTTTACATGACCGTAGTTCTGATCAACTCAAGCCACAAGATGACTTAGCTTAGCTCTAGCGAATGAAGCTCTGAAGAACGCCTCAAACGTAGCATCGGACATGTTCAAACATGAATGAAAAACATTGGATAGTAGGTCATTGTAACGAATTTGCTGAGGAGTTCCAACTTTTTCCATCAGCCCTACAAGATGAGCTTGTTAAACATCAACTCGTTCTTGAACAATTTGGGCCAGAGATGGGTCGTCCTCTTGTAGACACAATTAGAGGGTCAAAACTTGCAAACCTCAAAGAGCTTCGATTTACTTGGGATGGACAGTCATATAGATTTCTATTTGCGTTTGACCCATACCGCAATGCTATCATTTTGGTAGGTGGCTGTAAGGCTAATGATAAGAAGTTCTATCAAAAACTGATCCCCTAGCTGAATTTCGGTATGGACGTTATCTTAGGCTGGAGGGTTTACTATGATAACAACATCAGACATCTTGAACTCATTCTCACCAGAAAGAAGAAAGCGCATTGAAGAGGGCGCAAGGGTTATCATAGCAGAGTTAGGGTTGGATAAACATTCTAACAAGAATCTAGAAGATTCACTTAAAGATACATTGCTTCTCCAGAACAATGAGATTCATCATCCTTATGTTCAAAAGGGAGCGAATCCGCAAGTCTAAGAAATGAGCCAGCCATTCGGGAACCAATAGAGGCGGAAAAGCTGTTCATGAGCAATCACAACCTTGTAACTGCGTATGAGCAGGCTGAGAAAGCCCGGCGGTACTGGGAAGTGATGATGGACAAAGAAGAGGCAGAAACAAAAGCCACTATCGTACTCAAAATCAAAATTACGGTTAACCCGAGGATTTTGAGGGCAACATAAAGCCAGAGTTTATTAAAAAATGACGTTCATTTCTGCTGTCGAAACTGTTTACC
>JAFTDR010000179.1 GCA_017454105.1 Desulfovibrionaceae bacterium
CACTGAGGGTGTAATACCCAGTGGTGATTAACCTAAATGAAGAGCCGTGTGCGGCGACGCCCGACGCGAAGCTAGTGGCTAGAAACTGCACGCACGGTTCTGTGCGGGGGGCGTTCAGTAATGGGCGTCCCTACCGCGTCAATTCATCTAAAGTCAATATATCTTTAGATGTATTGTCTCGTTCTTTAGCATAACAATATATGCATTTTAAATTGCATAAGTTTGTCATGTTAAGATGTAATGAATAGAGGCTGCTTGGTTTTATATGTTTTTCTGTATTCGATGTATTGTCAAAAAAATTATTTTCTATCAATTTTTCAATGAGATCCTTTGCTTCGTTAAAATTTGGATGTTCTTTGTATGTATCGAGAATTTCTTGTAAGGTCTTTTTTTCATCGCAGGCTAGTAGCAGTGATGCAACATTGCCGTTTGTATGAATCCAATCTGGTTTTTCAGGTATCAAAAAAACATAGTCATCACTATTTTTAAGTACTATGGTTGTCTCTGGAATTTTAGGCCAAAAATTTTGATCCATATATCAATCCTAATACTTTACATATGTGAGTCTTGTATCTTCTTACGTGGTACCAGTACTATGCTGTTTTTATAGCATGGAGAGCAGTGTGTTCTGAGAAATATCGCGCACTGTACTGTCAAGGATTAATTCATGGGGCTACAGAGGTATTTATTCTCCTGTATTCACGAGAGAAGCTACAGAATCTTTTTATAAAAAATATCTTAATGTACGCCTGTATCAAATAATTGGCCACTTTTTTAAATTTCGCAATAGGCGAATCTGTGAGGAAATGAGCAAGCAATTACGGAGAGCCATCAAACTTACATTGAGACTTTACTGCTCCCCACAGAGTATGAAAGTACATCCACAACTTCTTCATTAAATCCTGAGAAAGCCTAACGCTCTATGCGTTTGGTCTGTCCACAACAGATACTCACACTTTCCCGGCATGCAATGTAGCTACAGTGACAAATAGCCTAAGGGACCTGTTTGAGTTGGAAGATCAGAAGAACTGCGGCTCTCCTTCATGGAGCGAACTCGGCTTAGCGGGAATTTAAGGTATCCGCTCACAGGTCAGCGGCACTACGTGGATTGTATAGTTCTTCAAATGGAGTACTGTTGACAGACACCGCATTCTACCGCTCGTGAGATGCCTGGAGAGTAGGCTAAAAGGCGCATTTCATCATGCACGCGTGAGCGGATACAATGTAAGATAATAGAACTTTGGGAAGAAATAGGCAGCTCTGCAATTTTAGATAGCAGTCATTGTAACAATCACTTGCACGGGTAGGGTGAAGTGGCTCTAAGTTCGTGGAAGTATAAGGAATATTTTCCTCGTGTGCGGAGTACAATACTATCGTTTAATCCCTGCGAGTTGCAGCTGGAATCCTCGCAAGAGCATCTTGGTGTATGTTAGTTGTGCGAAAAGGATGCGAGGACACTCGAGAGAACTGTACAACGCCTGGTTTTTTGTGACTCGAGAGCTTGACGATATTCCGCACACGCGGAAAATTTTTTTCCATTGAATATTGTCATAGTACTCTTCTACTCGTTGATTGCAAGAGACTGGAGGAGTGTATGCCAGAGAGGCCAGATACTCTCACAGTGCGGGTGGACACTCATTGCAATCAACTTCAAGAATTGTAATACGCTCATTCTGCCGTTGTATCCGAGGGAAGCGTAGGTGTCCCTATTGCTCAAGCCAAGAGAGCAAGGGAGTCTTTTTGTCCATATGCACTTTTCAAGTATGCGGAGTTACAGGATCGCGAGTACACCTCTTGCTATAGAGGTGATTCTGTCTCCGTTTTGGTATCCGTAAATTCCTGTCAGCAGGTCTTGTTTCACTCGTAGTTTTTCAAAACGTATCATTGCCGACAAAGACCGTACCTCGGTGAAATACTTCGAGAGTCGGATGCAGGGCGCTATCCTCTATGCGTCCGTGTGCGGATACCCGTTTTTTTAAGTTTTTGAACGCGCTTAGTGCGTGCCTTCCAGCCAGCTTCAGAAAAAGCTCGAGATTTTCGCTATGGCGAAGAAGAGGGCACGGAAAGAGTTTTGCGCAGCCTTGGAAGAACAGATTTGTTTCGAGGGCTTCTTTTGATTAGGACAAATGAGAAGCTACTCCGCCTAGATGCCTAGATATACTCGCGATAGAAAAGATCTTCTGCTTATTTTCTTATCAGCCCTATGTGTCAGCGGCGGAACCTCGCCCTTCCTCAGATGTTAGAAAGGAAGATTTCAGCGTTGCCAGTATAACGCTTGCCAGAAACAAACTGACAGTTTTGTGAGCGGGAGTCGGCACTCAAGTTCTGTATTTTCATCTCCAAGGGACAACTTTTTTTCTGACCGCAGTATCAGATACATTTGCACATACGGCGAAGCGAAGCTTGTATCCGCTCACAGGTCAACTACTATGCAGGCTTCGTAGCCCTTCCAGCTATGCCATTGTCGGCAAAGACCGCCAAAGCTTCGTTTGCCTACCGTGGGTGATGAATCCCTTGAATGGGTATCCACATCAAGTCCGAGTAAAAAAATGCCGCGTGTACGGATTACAATAATATCGTTCAACAGTGGATGCTGAACTTCTCGTGACGCGGACCTTCATCTGCCTCTGTAGTCAGTAACTGCAAAAAGGAAGCAAAAATGCCATGAGCAACTTAAAAAGCCTGGTTCTTTGGGGCTTCCGAGCTTGACCGATATAATATTATCCGTACACGCGGAAAAAATGGTTGCATAAAGGGTCGGATCGGCAGTTTGTTTTTCTTTGCCGTTTGGGCGGGCATTTTTGCACATCCACCCAGAACAATGCTCTGGTTGCTTTCGCGAGCTGCGCCTTTCGGTTGTTGAGGAATTTGTGCCAGGCATACGTCTTCTTCTATGATTGAACAGGCAGAAGGAGTGTTGTTTTCTTTGCAAAATGCTGAACTTATCCTAGTCACGGTTCCTTATCTTCGGGACTGGCAGGTGTTCAGGGCCACTGCGGCGACTCAGACTCTTCAGAGATCCGGTACGCAAGGGTTGACCAGGCAGGTGTTTTGCCTGCTTGGGGAACGTAGACTCAAGCCAGATGTATGAGCTGTACAGAACATGGGGCTTCGTAGCCAAGCTGGTTGCAACTGTATTTCTTGCCGCAGTATGCAAGTGCGCTCCTTGTCGTTAGAAACGTCCGGATGCCCCAAGCAGAATCGTGTTTTCCTGTGGACAGATCCTTTGTACTGGACAAAGAAGCCATTGAACGCGCTTCTTAGGAAAGGGGGATAGGGCGGCCGGCAACGTGTTTGTATGAGACGTGAACCGCCTTTCAGCGACAAGGCTGTTCTGGAAGCCCTTGCTGCCGGTTCATCTCATTTGCCTTCTGGCAGGCGGAGTACGATTGTTTGCCTGCGCAGTTTCTGTTGAACCAGTCGATCTCGGTTGACATATCCCGACTGTACTTGGTTCTTTCGATTCTCGTGTACACTCGTATGCATTGCTCCATCTGTTCGTCGGATATTGTGGGCACAGAGCCGTAAGTGGAGGACGATGGCGGGACCAGATAGCTTTCCTGGGAAAACGCGGGCCGTGATGCAAGCAGCAGGCATGCGGCGAAAAACAAGTGTTTTTTCATTGGCTCTCCCTCGCAGGGATTCGGAAATTCACGATTTTCTTTGTGTACCACGATTCCCTCTGCTTGGTGTCGCCTGCGAAGCGACATTTTTCGCCTAGGCGCGGAGAGCCCCCGTTTCAGTTGTCACGCGTTGTGCTGCCCAAGATCTTCTGATCGTATTTGCAGAGCGCTTCGTTAATTTTGTCGATGTCGTACACTCCATGTTCGATGAAGAAGCGGACAATGATATCCGAAAGAATTCCGTCAGAGAAGGAGTATCCCGCCCAACGCAGCATGTCTTTTGTCTCTGTGAGAGTAAGCTTGAGCGCGACCGCAAGGGCGAGTACGGTTGTCTTGCTTGGGACGTAGCTGTCCTTTGTGACTATCTTCGAAAAAAGCTTTCTGTCGATGTTCGCGCTTCTGTATACTCGGCGTCACAATGATTCTTCCCGTACCCACCAATTGAGGCCTCTTGCCTTAGGTTGCCCAGGGAAAATCATTATGCAGCTGGGTATAGACGTCTGGGTGCGCAATGTCCTTTTCGCGCAGGAGTTTTCTAAAGCGTATGGAAAAGCGGTTCTGCTGCATTTCCTCGCGCCATTGTTCAAGCATTTTTCTGCTTGTTTCTTCGTCGAATAAATTCGGATGCGAACCGTAGACTACCGGCTCTGAATGTGACCAGTCGACATAGTGTTCAGCAGAGTCTCTTTCTTCCCTTTGTGTATCCTCTTCATACTTTCTTCTCGCTTCAGCGCGGCCGAAGAAGCTTTTTCTGTAGCGATCGGCTGCGTACTCCCAATTTTCGCGGATGCTTCTCTTAAGCGCTAACCATTCGTAGGGTAAGAGATGCTCAGGAGTGCCTAGGGAAACGAGGTTTCGGTAGATTTTATTACAAATGTTTGTTTTGTCGTGGTCGTCTTTGATTAGCATGCCGAACACCAGAACGACGAATCCAATCAAGAAAGCAGCTGCCATAGGGTCTCCTGTATGCGTTTAAGAAAAAATGGGTGCCTGCGGGTACACGATATTCTGAATCAAGCACAAAAAAAGCCTCCTGCTCAAGGCAGAAGGCTTTCAACGCCACTCTGAATACATGGTATGAGCCGGTCTGTCAAGATGGGGGCTCTGTATCGCGCTGCGTTTTGTAATGGGCATATGTCTTTGGCCGAGAAAAATGACTTGGCTCTTCACATTGCGTCCGCTATACTTTAGTCAGAAATACGGGTGCCGCCTGTGACGACATGCTGGGACAGACTTTTGCGGCACGTTTTTTTTGTCATAAGGGAAAGGGATGTAAGAGGAGTGTGCCTGTGCGAAGAGAATGTGCGGCTTTGTTTTGTCTTGTTTTGCTCTGCGCCAATCAGGCCATAGGGACAAAAGATGACTGGGAAGCCATGAAGCAGCGCAATGAGGCGAAGCTTGCGGAAAATCCCAAGGAACTCGAACCATATCTGCGCAATATGGATTCACGGATAGTGCGCATGAATGAGCGAGTGCGGGACCTCCGTGAAGATGTGCTTGAGATGCGGCGGCAGAGAGCGCGCATGCTCCGTCAGGCTCAGCAGCGGCAGAAGCAGCGGTAGGCGCGCATCGTAAGCAAGCGGTCTGTCTGGGCAAGACTGCCCATTTTCTGCATACACTGGTCAAGGCTGAAAAGAGCAAACAGCTTGGGTAGTGCGCACTTTTTTCTGTGCTGTCCCTTGAAACAGCACTTTCCAATTTTTTTGATCTTTAATTTGGGTGCATTTCTTGCAATGCCCCGCCTCCTAGCCTAGGCCTTTTCTTGTACCTATTTGGAGCTAACCTCGTAGGAGCACGTCATGAACGGCCTCTTCTCTAACCCCGCTCTGTTGATCCTGATTGGCACGTTGGCCATTATTTTCGCTTACGCGACAGCGACAACTCGTTGCCAGCTGATTCTCACATACCTCTTTATGTACTCAATAAACGAGTGCAAATCGGTCAGGTTCATGCACCGGCACTTGTACTGTTCTCTTACAAAGAGAGGCTGAGCAGCCTCTGCGCGATGTTCAACGAAACCAGAATAGATGTGTCATTATGAGTACACAATTTATGCCTTTTGCTCACCAAACTCATAACTGCATATTGCTCTAGGTACTCCATCTATCTTGTTATAGACGACACGCTCATCGCAAAAGTCGGCAGCCATTTCGAGGCTGGCTCACGCTCTTTGATCATGCCTCTCACAACGGCACAAACTATCGTAACGGGCATTGCGGTTAACGCTTGTTGTTCTGATCCCCTTACAAGTTGAAAATGGTGTCGTGCAGTACGTGCGAGTTCCGCTCAAGCAAAAACTCTGGATACCTTAAAAAATAAAGGAAAGGGGGCTTGAGCAGATAAGGAGGCAATTGTTCCTGGCATTCCGTACAGAACTAAGTACGAGCTTCTTCGCGAAATTCTAGGCGAAACAAGGCGTCTCTTCTTTGATAGCTGGCGAAGGGTGAGATACTTGAATTCATACATGACATGCTATGCCAATGCGAGATGCGCCTCAATCAACCGGAAAAAGAGGGCGTCCCCGCGAAATAGGTGATCGCCCCCAAGAAAGACTTTTTTTGTGACTGATATTTAAGGCACTGGGTACTGTGCAGCTTGTCTGTTTGGTAAAAAGAAGCGTGTGCGAGCGCTGGCCACGGAGTCTAAAGAAACGAAGTCGCGCCGGCTCTCTATATGTACCAATCCCGCCCTTGCGCATCACAGACAAGACAGCGAAGGCCATGATTGAAGCAATACCTGAAGCGAGTTGTTTCGCTTGCTACGCATTTAAAAAATGCCGATGTTTCACTCACACTTTCCTAGCTACTTAACGTCGGCATCATAATCGCGCAAACTGTCGGCATTTTTTTTCAACAGATCCTAGCCAGTATGAGAGTCCCAGTATGTGCGAGAGGTTCATCCGAGAGGCGAGATCCAGTTGCTGCAAAGGGTCCCCTCGTACTTTTGGCGCTCATATACGTACTCGACACGCCTAGAGCGTATGAACCGCGATGCTTTGGCAATGCTATTCAAAGACTGCAATTTTGGTGTATAGTGGAATTTGTGTTCTCTGCACGCCGACAATGCTTAAGATACTTGAGGGCTCTCGCGGCCTAAAAAAAATG
>JAFTDR010000180.1 GCA_017454105.1 Desulfovibrionaceae bacterium
CCGAAGCTGGCCCACGCCGCCATGTTCCTGCGGGCGCCGTCCCGGCTGTCTCCGCCGTCCTTGCTAGGATAGGCGTTCACGTAGTCCCCCGCGACGGAAAGTATAACGAGATTTCTGCTCGGCTTGACAACCTTCGGCGGGTCCATGTAGTAGGAGTATGCGTACGTGGTGAGCTTCTTGCCGGGCAGCCTCGCGGCGACGCCTTCGGCAAGGCGGTTCATGAACCATATCACACGGTCAGTCATCTGGACGTACTGAAACTCGCCGCGCTTGGGCGAGAACATTAGGTACGTGCGCGGCGAGGCGTTCGGCGGATCGAGCCTGCGGCAGCGTTCGCACATGCACGGGCTAGAGTGTCCGCCGTCGGGCAGGCACGCGGAAAGCGCCACAGTGCCGGGGTTCTTCTCGAAATCGGCAACGAGGTTGTTGATAGTCTCCTCGATCAGCCCCTCGTTCGTGAGGCAGAAGCACGGGCGCTCCTTCTCGCTCTGGCGACGCGTGCCGTCAGGCTGAAGCGCGAACCAGTCGGGGTGCTTGTCCATGTAGCGGGCGATGTAGTCCTTGTAGTAGTGGCCCCACTTGTACTTTCCCGGGCCGGATTCGTGGCCGGGCGTCCCCTTCCCGTCGTTGACGCCGTGCCAGTGCCAGAAGCTGCGGTTGCCCGGATGGTCGCAGAAGGCTTCGCTCTGCCGCTTTTCAAATGCGTCCGTGTCGAAGCCAAGCGCGGCGGTTGGCGGCCCGTACCGCGTGCCGAGATCCGCGTTCTCGCGGATGCCGCGGATCTTGAGCGGCGGCACGTTGAAGAGGTCGATTTCAGGAAGCGTCACCTCGGACTTCTTCGGAATCACCTTGCCGAGCTTGCCCGGCCACAGGTAGCGGCAGCCGAGCGCCTCAAGCACGTACGTGAGGGCATGTCCATGCCCCGCGCCTTCGCCGCCAACGAAAAGTCTGTCGCCCTTTCGCTTCACCACTGCCGCGTCGTTGGGAAGCTTCGCCGCGTCTATCCCGAACTCCGCCGCGGTACGCTCATCGCCGAACACGACGGCGGGTGCGCCTTCCTTCGCCGTCTTGACGACGGGGAACTCCTCGCCCGTCATCTGCTCAAGGTGCCAGGCAAACTCCTCGGCGAGTGCGCGCCGTTTCTTGTCTCCGGGCGGGCACACCACCTGCGCCTTGACGCCTCCGCCATAGATTCGCAGCCCCGGTTTGAACACAGGATGCGGTCCGAGCTTCGGCGTGTTCTTAAACGTCGTCGGCACCTTGAGCGTCCCGACCGGGCCGAGCGGTTTCGTATCCCATCCGGCTCTGCGCCCAGCCTCAAGTGGATCGAAGTCACCACCGGTCAGAGCCTTGAGTTTCTGCTCCAGCGCATCCACCTCCTTGCCTTCTGGCGTGAGATTGTATGTGCCGAACTCATCCGGTATGCCAAGCGGAATGTTCGCCTTTTCGTACTTCGCGCGCAGTTCGCGAATCTGCCTGCGGAGCGCGGCGGCTTCCGCAGTTTCCTCTGCGGCACAAACAGATTGGCACAGTGCAGTCAGGCACAGCACCGCAAAAGTCGCTTTCAGTTGCATTTTCACCTCGTCTTTCTTTTACCGCAGGACGGCAAAGATACTCTAGTAAATCAGAATTACCGCACCGGGCGGCACTGCCCCGACGGCAAGTTCTCCGCCGGACATATCCACGTACACGCGGCCGCGGTAGCCGTCGGCAACCGCCGTCCACTGACCGACCGCAGGCACAGACAGCGAGCCGATTACATGACGCCCGGACGTCAGTTTGTCCGTGCGGCCAACAAGCCTGATCGTACCGCCGCCGATAAGGCCAAAGCCGTAGACATAGGCGAAGGAGCCAGACGACGCCACCGCCCCCAACCACCAGTTGCAGCGGGACGCACGACCATTGAGCCATGTCGGATCTAGACGGAACAATGCAAGCTGAGTCTTTCCGCATTCGACCTCGTATCCACCGGAAGTGAAGACCGTTGTGCCAAGAGCCATAGGCTCTGTCATCAATCCAAGCTTCACATCCTTCCATTCGCCGGAATTGGACACCATTGCGCCCATGAGGTTTGCACCGGCTCCGCTTGGGGCGTCCGGATTCATTGTCACGGGAAACCACTGCCGATGTGTCTGCACGTGGCCATTCATGCAGGAAGCTGCATTGACGGCATTGTACAGGCTTGTCTGCAACTCATTCCACACGAGAGTAGCAGTTACGCCACCCTCTGTGATGTTCGTTGTCTGCATCTGCATATTTTTGAGGGCAGTGTCAGGGACGAACACAACGTGGTTTTGTGTGAAGCTTGTGTCCCCCATATACTTCCAGTAGTTGAAGTCAGCGATACGGAAATTGACGCTTTTCGTAACGCCATCGTCAACGATAGGAAGTGTCCAGTAGTCCCCGATAAAAAGATCAGAGAAGTCACCGTTCTGCAATTTTGTCGCAAGGGAAGCCAATGTCATATAGTTTGTCATGTTCTTCCCGCGATAGATATTGCGGTGAACTGCGGCAATATCGTCGCCTGTTTCGCCGGTTCTGGCAAAAAGCTCCGTGGTTTTCTTGATTTTCGGATGTGCATCGTCGGCATTGTTGTGCTGAGCAATTCCGGCTGCAATATCTTCAGCACGTCCGTTGCTGTTTGTCATGGCATTGTAAATGTCTTCCACGATGCCAAGAGCCTGAGATGTCTTTGCGAGAGTTGAGGTAAGTTTACTTTCTTGTTCAGCAGTTAAACCCATAACGCTAACCCTAACTTGTTTAGAATTGCTGCTACTTTACCCATTGCAATGGATGCCTGATACAAAGATTCGATTTGTGTGTTGAGTAAGTTTGCCTGTCGCAAAAGCAAATCATCATCAATCGTACTACTGCCAAGGCTTACGCTGTCAGCAGAACTGGTAAATGATATATGTATGCCGTCTGAGTTTTGAATGTCGCCCATACTATGCTCCTGAAATTGTAGTGCTGAGTGACGTAACGGCTTCTACGAGATTTGCAATGCTTGCGTTGAGGCTATTCGTTCTCGCGGACAATGTTTCCAAAGAGGAGACCGCTTCGCTCATGTTGTCTAAAGCGGTCCCCAAGTCTTGGACATTTGCCGTGAGTCCTAGTTCCTGAGCGTTGAGACTGGCTATTTCGTCGCTGAGTGTTGTCGCTTCTGTTTCGTCCATATAGACCTTAGAAGCTAAACACGAGGGCGTAAACAAGCTACCATCTCTGTTTTTCAGTCTCCCCTTGATCCACGGCATTTTTTATTCCTCTCGGCTTATTCGCCTGCCTGAGGTGTGGCAACCGGATCTTTTTCAAAATACAACGCACCAGGAAGCAGTCCTTCAGGAGCAGATGCGCCATTTTCGACCACAGGGATACCGTTACCAATCACGGTTCCGTTGTAGGTTGGAAGGCCGTTACTTCCATTATACTTGGCAAGTTCGGTCTTGTTGGAGTCGAGAGTAGCACCAACACCGGAAGCAACAGTCAACTGTGTCTTGGTGATACCGGTTCCTTTTGCCTGTTTGCCGTTGGTGCCGTTGAAGCACATAACGTCTTCGTCTGTGGAAGCAGTCAGGCCTGTGATTGCGTTGACCAGGTTGACCTGCAGGACGGTCCAGTCAGAGTCAACACCGGGATCGCTGACAGACTTGCAGACAAGCATATCGCCGATTTCGCAAGTTTTTCCGGCATAGGTTCCGTTGGCTTCGACCAGGTATCCCCAACCGGTCTTGTAGCCGGTCGTAGGAAGCTGGTGTGTTGCATCCACGGATCCACGGATCTGGATGGTGTCCAGGCCTGCCAGAGAGCTGATCTGAGTCCGGATTGTGCCGATTTCAAGCTGTACGTTGGACGGATTGCCGCTTGCGTCATCGATGATGACTTTGTCTGCGCTGGATGCGGGGAGAAAACGATCACCACCAACGACGCGAATATTACCTTTGATGTCAGCCATAGCACATACCTCGTATGTTTTTGGGTAAAGGGTTTACGGGGTTACTTCCAATGACACATTTGAGGGAGTTCCATATGTGACCCCATCGTCTGAAACAAACGATGCTCCGTTATCTATATTTGAGATACCGTCGTCGTCGGGATCAAGGAGATCAACCTGCATTGTTATCATGTATTTTTTTTTTAATATATATCTTTTGTGCTTTGCATCAACAAGGTTGAGTTCTGCAATCAATGCTGCGTTGCTCAACATTATATCGCACAGAGCATCCTGTACCTTACTGATACGTTTTCCCTGGAGTGTATCTGTGTAGTTGTTGTTGCTGATAACATCGTACACAAAAAGAGATAACGTCTGTATTGATTCTTTTGTGCTTTTCGTAAGAGCCTCAAAGCTAGCCTTTGTACGAAGGCTTTGCTTTGCATTAACAAAATTCTGCATTGCAATGCTGTCAGAGAAAGTCAGCGTTGAGCTTAGAATCTTGTCGTCTAAGACCGCATCGCCTTGCTCGTATCCTTCACGCAGAGATTTTGCTGTTGCATTTATTCTTCGAATCTGTTTTGCAAAAGAGGCATTCTGCTCACTTATAATACTTGCGGTATCTATTCTGTCGGAAATGAGCTTTTCCACTACCGATGCAATGGTATCGGTAAGACGTTTTGACCGTCTCATGCCAAAGAGATTTTGTGCTGAGATCTGCTCTATTGCCTGCAGTTTGTTTGTCTGCACCTTTTCGTCGAGATTGAAGAGGTGTTTTGCATGTTTGGCTGTCGTTGCTAGAAGTGAAGAAAATTGCAGGGCTGCATCAAGTACATGCTCCTGGTGTGCTTCCTTCTCTTTGCCAAATTCATAGAGCAGATTGTCATACCTGCTCAGAGCTGTTACTGCGTTTTCCGACGCAAACTCGGAAGCCTGAGCAGCATCTCTTGCAATGCCGGCCTGTCTTTCGGCCTCGTTCTTGGAGGCCTCTGCGGCATTTTTGAAATTTTTCGCTTGCTGTGTGGATGACTCGGCATTTGTGGCAGCGTTTTCGGCTCTTGCCGTTGCAGTATTTACTACCGCTGTCATTACCTGTTCGGTGAGCATATCGGTAGCGACATCGCGTACCGTTGCTTCCGCTTCGTCAAGCATTTCTGTGATGTAGTTTTTGGCATCGGAAACAAACTGTCTGGCAGAAGTGGCAGTATTGGCATCACGCTGTGCACTTGACGCACTTATCGCTGCATCTACTGCGCTCTGATGCGATCCCTCTGCGTCACGTACTGCATTTGTTTCACTTGTCCTTGCAGCCTGCGCACTTGTACTGGCTTCACTAGCCCTTGTCGTTGCAGTGATAGCTTCGTCAATAGCTCTGTTCTCAGAAGCCTTTGCGGCCAACTCGCTTCTTTTGGCTGCGTCCTCACTGCTTGCGGCACTTTCAGCTTTCGCCATGGCAATGTTGGCACTGTTAAGCGCATTACCTGCTGCGGTTACGGCCTCATTCTTGCTCCTGAGAGCGCTTTCTTCACTGGACGCGGCTTCTCGTGCTTTTAGGACCGCAATATCAGATACACGTGTGGCTTCCACACAACTTGCTTCTGCGGCCTCGGCATTGCCTTCTGAATTCAGCTCACTGGTCTTTGCTCTTGTGGCAGACCTCTCTGCCGCTGTTGCGCTGGCATCTGCAGACGTTGCCGCATCTCTCGCTTCCTGAGTGACCTGGCGTACCGTCTCAGTGATGACCTGTGGAGCAAGAAGCGTAACAGCTGTGTTGCGGATCTCGGTTGAAACGTCGTTGTAAACCCGCTCAACATATGCCTTGTCGCCTGCAACAGCTTGCTGCGCCTCAATAGCCCTACTGGCAGCATCCGACGCATTGTGGGCGCTTACCGTTGCCTGCTCTGCTGCTCGTTGCGCAGCCCTGGCAGAGCCTTCAGCAAAACCCGCGTTTCTTATTGCCAGGTCTGCTGTCTGCTCTGCACGTTGAGCATCCGCATTGGAACACGCCTTTGCTGCCTCAGCCGCTTGGGCAGCGGCCTTTGCGGCTACTTCATACTTTCCTGCTTCGACTTCTGATGCTTGTGCATTGTCAGCACAGGCGCACGCCTTATTTGCCGAATTGGAGGCCGCAGCTGCGGAACATCCTGCTTGACGTGCACTTGTTTCTGCACGATTAGCAATAGAAGAAAAATCTTCGTCGTATTGCGCAGCTATTTCAGCGAGCTCTTCTTTTGCAGAAAGTCGTGCAGTATCAATATTGCCTAAAGCTACTTCACGTCGATTATTGACCGCGTTTACAGCTTCTGTTCGAGCATTTGTTATCGCACTTGTCGCAGAATTAAGATCTTCGTTTAGCCGTTGGTCAATGGCTTGATGTGCATTTTCTTTAGCTGTACTGATACATTGTGTAGCTTCGTTTACGAGACGTGTAGCTGATTGTTCTGTCCTATTTAATACTGTCGTTTCAAAAGTATGGATTAAATTTGCTGCATCAAGCGCTGCTTCTTGCGCAGTAGATTTGGCCGCTTCCGACCCTCGCTGAGCAGCCAAGGCTGCGTCTTTAGCTGCTACTGCATTTGCTACTTCACTTGCTACTTCCGTCCGTATTGCTTCTGCTTGGTCTGCATACCCCTTGGCTGTATCTGCACTTGTCGCTGCTTGTGAAGCATACCCAAGGATTTCGTTAGGCAATACTTCTCCTGCGCCACGACGTTGGTATGGAGGTAAATTTACTATATCCATCAAATTGCAATCACAATCTGGGATACAAACGTCGAAACGAAGTGGAGAAAAAAAGGAATTCCCTAAACTTTGATTGCTACATCCACATTGCTTAGTCTGCTGGCCTGCAGTAATTGTGACGTGGTACTCACTTCGTTCACTCCCAAGAGCATTGGGAAAAATTTGCATAACGGCAACGCCGTTTATATCAGTTGTCCAAGAGGACTCGCGCGGCACTACAAGGCCCTGATATTTTTCTACACAGGACAATTTCATTCGTATTGTTGCGCCAGCTAAGGGATTGCCCTGCTGATCTTTTAGCCGCGCAGTTACAGTAACAAAGGGCAGATTCATAACTGGCTCCTAAACTCTATATTTTTTCTTTATTAAGATGCTGCGCTAACACACTTTGCATTTCATCTATAGAAACACCCATATCTTTTATACGGCTGACATATTGTTCCGTCTCCTCAATGCGAGATACGAGTTTTTTGACGATAGCCACAGAGGAAATGCAAGAGTCGGAGTATGTCTTGAGCAATTCTTCGGCGTTATTTAGCCTTGAGACGTACGTTTCGCACAAGTCTTTAAGCCATGTTTCCCCCTGTTTAACCGACTCATTAATCTTAACATCTACAGCCTTAGTTTTCTCTATTAAGACCTGAACATGCGACTCGGATTGCTTGAGAAGGGCTTCAATCTTCTGCACAGTCTGCGAACTCATTTCTGCAAGAAGTCTTTCCCCCTGTTTAACCGACTCATTGATCTTAACATCTATCGCATTTGCTTGTGCATTAAAAGGCCTCACTTTTTGCTCAAAAAGCTCGTCTATTTCCTTTTGTAACAAAGACATTCGCTCTGCAATAGCCTTCTCGCAAAAATCGCTCATCAAAGCCTTAAATTTGTCGCACATGGCGTCCGTAAGCCGCTCGTGCTTTCTCTCAAGTTGCAATGATTTTTGCTCAAGGCTTGTCTTAATATCCTCTCCAAGCTCGATAAGCATTTGGGCATCAATTTCTTTGCGCTCTCTTGCTTTTTGCTCTTCGGTCTTTTGTCTTTGAATAATCATTATCTCTTCCAAACAGGCTTAGCCATACCGTAGCCGCGCTTGATATGCGAGTCAATCTTGGCTTTATTTATTCCATCTTTGTATAGCTCGTAGTAATTTTTAGCCGTTTCGGGATCAGACCAAGCGACCGTCTCTTTTTCTCCTCTCATCATTTTAAGATGTGCTAGCGCGCCATAAGAAATGATGTCACCATATTCTTCGAGTAGGTCTGATCTGATCTGTGTGCAATATCGCCTTGGGCGAAGCCACACTTCATACACAATAGAGAAGGAATTTGTGTAGGCGGGTATATTTCTGATTAAAAGCGTTCTTCCTTCGTGCATGTAATTTGCTTTACAGCAATTTGTGCCGTTAACCCTGACACTTTCAATATCAACAATCTCTGTTTCATCGGGAATTTCTAACTCAAAATCCATGCAATCTTCGCCGTTGGGATAAATGGTTTTGTTGTTTTCACAAGTCTGAGTCCCCTCGTAAAGCCACACCCTTGCTTCCTTGAAAAACTCAACGGCTGTTTTTTGAATAGCGTCTAAGACTAATTCCCTTGGGCAGGAAACTACCTGCGGCCAGATTCGAGAGGCCCAGTTTTCAAGGGATTCATACTCTTCTGTGTCAATAGCCATACGTTTTCTCCCGCTTACTTGGTGTTAAGACTTACCTCTGCTCTTGGCAAAGACGAATCCACCTGAAGTTTTATACTCATACATTTTTCAAACATCTGCATGTGGTACGCAGCTTTGTCACCACCGCTATGCTCATTGTCTGCTTCAAAAATACTCGCCATCATGTGGTGTGCAATGGCCTGTGCATACCCTTCTGCGACACCTATATCATTGTCAACAGAGGTGATTGTCGGCGGAAGGGCGTAGTATGTACATTCAACATGCTTAGCTTTGCCAACAGGAACGGGCGGGTACACGTAGTATATTTTTGGGTTTGTAGCGCGGTCATACATATAATTGTCAATTACATAGTTATAATCTACATTTGTACTAGAATACCGCGTCATTTTATTGTTTGGATTAAACCACGCGAACACCGTCTGTCTGTTTGCTCGAATTATAGGCATCCCGCCTTCGTAAACGTCTCCCCCGGAAACTACTTTTTTGTTCATATTTCGAGTTAGCTCGCACAAAAGAACGGCGTTCTTGCTTGCGCCATGCAGACTTATCTGCGGTATCTTTTGCAGCATTCCGGCTTCGAGGTGAATGACTTCAGTGATAGCGTAACAATCTGGCCGTTGCATAGCGACAGCGTTCAAAGCATGGTTTAGGTAGTCGATCAGGCCTATAGTATTTTCATCGTTACCAGCTATCCACTGCCAACGCTTGGTATTTTCATTGTCCATATCCTGAAGGCCTGCGGACACTATGCGGAAGATTGTGGACGCTTTCATCGTATCGCCTATGTTGATGCTTCTTGGTCTACGTATCCATTGAAGATTATCGGGAACCGTAAAACTTCTCTAAAACGGGACTTTTTCTGCCCATACTCGTCATATGTTTCATAGATACCTTGTTTCGCTTCCATCAAGACGTTATATACACCTTCCGGTACAATAACGTCTTCGTCGCGTTTAATGAGATACCCTCGTCCATTTACACCGACAGAAACAGGAGCGGTCCCACCTGCCCAACGGCTTTCGCTCGGGATTCGGATTTTGACTTTTCGACCATGTGAAAGTTGCTGAGCTATTTTTTTCTCGACCTCTATCACTTCTTGGTCAACGCTTTTAGAAAATGCGGCAGGGTCTTGTATCTGCTTTTCAGCCGTAGCCTCTTCTGTCATTTCTGTGCCTTTTTTATCCATTATATCTCTCCGCTTTTTACAGCTTACTGGCTGCCACTTCTATGCGAAGCATGTAGAAATCGTATAGGATTACTGCGGTATGATACGCCTTCCATCCGATTGTACCGCGTTGGCCAAGTGGATCTCCGCCGCGTGGGACGTTGGGATTGAGCACCATTGGTGTGATAGGGGAGTCTCCCTTTCCGCCGCGAGCAAAAGGAACTACCCCAAAAGCGTTTTTGCCCAAAACAAGGATAGGGTATACGTCTGCGCAGGCTCCCTGCTCAGATTCGACTTTGACGCCATCGGAAGGGGCTGCACCGGCGTTGACGTACGGCTCCATAATCGTCGTCATGACGAAACGCAGGCCTTCACAGGAACCCACTTCACCCTCTATGGGCTTGTAGCTGGCGTATTTCTCCGCAGGCACGAACCCTGGCAGATCGCGGATGTCGGCTTCCAGGTCAACATGGCAAACCGCAATAAAAGAAGGCTGTATTGGGCTTGTGTTGAAATCAGGACTCGCGGTGATGACCGTCGTCAAAGGCCGCGCTTCCTGTCGCTTGAGCGTCCGGATGGCACGTCGAATGAGAGACAAAGAAAGTGGTCGGTTAACGCCAGAGCGGCTCGTGGCCACAATGCCACCGGTCTCACCGGCGTAGAGCACGTTGGTCCCGCCCATGAGCACGGCTTTGGTGACGCGCTCGATCATGATGGCCGATTGTTCGCCCAGGATGTCTGAGAACTCAGGGATAAGCGGGTCTTCGTGGGTATCGGTAATGACATCGGTTAATTCGATATAATCACCGTACTGGTTGATCATGCACTCAACGTCACGATATTCTGGCTTGCTTGCCTCTGGCGTGACACCTTCGGTCAACGCTTTTGGCTGATTTGGGAGGTGCTGATACCCACGGAATTTGATCGTTTTACCTGCATTTTTTGGCAGAGTTTTTGGCGTACCCAAACGTGTCAAACACAAAAGCGGTTGTGCACGCTTGAGCAATTCACGGGAAAAATACCCTGCAGTCCGGTAACTAATGTCACCAGTAGTTGTCATTCCGGTTGGCATTTTATCTATCTACCTTTAGACTCGTTCCTTTCGTTTATTTCCCACCCTGAGTCGAACGAGTCTTTGTCACCGATACCAGGGGGAGGAGTTGCTGTTCCACGACTAGGGACAGCGAAAGCGCCTGTTGGGTTTGGTTTTGTCGCACGAGGTTTCTTCCCTCGCTCTTCGTTAAATCTTGAAATTAAATCGCAAACTTGCACGGGGTCTGTACCATGCAAAGCGATTTGCATCATTGACGAGGCTTCTTTGTACGGTTTTGCTTCAATCCACGAGAGCAATTCATTTTGATATGCACGTAACTCTTGCGCCTTATTTACATCGCGTTGCGCGTCGGCATACAGCTTAGCGTACTCAGGCTGCCGTTGATTAAAGACGGAATTGTAATACCTGAGCTGGCTTTCATACTCGTTTCGTGCTTGCGCTTGCTTTTGCGCTTCAATTTGTTGCTCCATCTTTTGGCGCGTGATAAAATTCTTTCCCATGTCGTCTGCATGGTCTGCGCCATACTCTAGGAGCTGTTTGCGCAAGGTTTCTCCGATAGGGGAGTCTGTCTGCGCAAGATACGCAACCTGTGGATTTTTCTTTTTAAGCTCTTCGTATTCAGCTTTTATGTCTTCAGCAATCTGTACAAACTTTACTTGCTGACGCTGTTGCGAGGGCTGTTGTGTTTGTTGTTGCTGTTGTTGCTGATACTGTTGCTGTTGATACTGCTGCTGCGCCGGAGGTTGTTGCGTGTACTGATTGTTGAAATACGTTTGCCGCTGAACATTTGCTTGTTGCTGCGCATTTTGGTCTTGCGGGAACGTCTGTTGCCTATTTTGAATTTCTGTAATTTTCTCTTCTGCCTTTTGCTCAGGCTTTTCAGGCTGCTCAACTTGTTCCAATTGCTCTGTTTTATTCTCTTCTTGTTCGTTCAGCAAAAAACCAGCGTCAAAATCATCTTGGCTTTGATCTTGCGTTTGCTCTTGCGCAACTTGTTCTTGTGGTTGTGCCTGTTGAGCTTGTTCAGCGAAAGAAGCCGTGCCTTCAGTTCCTTGTGCCATTTGTGACATTTTCTTGATCTCCCTGTAGATCGTGTAGTACATCTATGAGCGTTATCAACGCACCTTGTGCCCTGTACATTTCTTCCGGTTTATTTATGTTTATGAAACTATCTTTTATTTCTTCTACGCGAGCTTTTAGATAGTCGGTAAAAATCTCCCGTAACCCTAGTGGAATGACAGAGTAATACCTGTCCAAAAGATCTCGTTTTTTATCAATATTCATTGCTGTGCCGTGATTGGAAGTTTTCTGCCAGACATATGTTCAGGAGAAGGGTCTGGTGGTGCGGGCGGAACTCCGCCAGAGACGGTTGGTACCGTTCCGCCCGCACTTTCCTGCACCTTCGGAGGTTGCAATTGCGGCCCTTGGTCTAGACTCTTGCCTAAGACGAGCATGAGTTGAGCACGTATTTGTTCAGGTGTCATGCCCGATTGCTGTAGCTGTTGCATGAGCGCTTGAACTCCTGCCTGTGCCATCTGAGTGAATTGATCTTGCTGATACTGCTGTGCCTCTTCGTCTGTACGCAAGACTCGCTCAGCCGGTAAATCTGTCTGCTCAAGAGCAACTTCGAGCAATTCCTTGGGCTTTAAGAATGGACGAAAGTCTTCTATCTGTAGGTATTGGATAAGAATAGGTATCTGTTGAGCGCGAACTTCTTTTGCTATGAGTGATTGCGAACCGCTTGCGACAACTTCAAAATCACCTTTTATATCGCTCCTGCTATTCCATTTCATATTCCATTTGAACACGGCACGGATAAAAGGAGCTACGATATTGTCGTCAAAATCTTTTACGTGGTCTTTGAGCAGGATGTTACTTGCGCCCATGAGCATTGACAGGCCGCTTGCCGTTTGTCCAGCACCTTGGACATTGCCGTCGCCTTGATTAAAACGCGGTGTACTTATCTCGTCTGCTACGTTGCTCCAAAAGGTCGTTAGATTGAGATTTTGCTCAATCGAACTCGGAACCGTAACGGCCTGAAAACAATCTTGAAGTTTTATACTTGGCTTATCAAAGAGGAAAACCTTACCGGCCTTCATATCGTCTAGCCGTTCTTTCCACGACAAGTTGGCCACGTTTACGCCGATAATCGGGCCCGCAGTCATTCCTGCATTGTCTTGCATTGCGCGAACGGCGGAATTAATACACGCTTGTGGTGTGCGTAACTGATAAGCGATTCCCTCTGGCCAGAACGAGCTATCATCTTCTTGATATGGATAAAACATGTACGGAATATCTACGCCTTCAAGAGGATTGATTGCGGCCTTGATAATCACATCGCCTAACATCCAAACACACGAAGAATACACTTGCGTTTTATCTTCGTCTGGGACTTCTACGCCTGCATCATATAAGTCTTGGCCTGTCAGATAGCCCCAGCGTTCATACAGAGAGAATCGGTTGAGAAGTCGTCGTGAGCCCCCGTTGGTGACGTTATCACTGTTCAACTGTCGCACTTGTTCTTCCCAACGCGGTACCTCTGCATCCCCATCGGGATGATTTTTCATATATTCTTGGATTTTATCTACTCGAAAGCCAGGAATACGAAAGAGCTCTCGCAGATCTTTATCTGTCTTTGTATGCCGCTGCCATACATATCTTAGTTCACCAGGAACGCGAGCACCAGGGTCGGGGTAAACTTCCCATATAGATACAGCTTCGTGATATGGCCTGAACTCTGTCGTATATGTTGACTCTTCCCACTGCATCTGGCCTGTGGCATCTCGATATGGCTGATAGCGCTTTACGTCTATCTCCTCGATCAATGGGCCTTTCAGGACGCCCATGCCATAAAGACATGCAGACTTGACTACTTGTCTGCAATTTTGTCGCCACGAAGGACGTAGTTGCCCGTTTGCGCTACCTTCTTTGAGCTGGTCATCTATGACCTGCTCCATTTTTTTTGCACGTTCTTTTGCTACACGAACGCGATTTTCTTGCGTGTCATACTGTGCAAGAATTTCTTCATGTGCCTGCGCCATGATCTGCTGCAACTGGAGCTCATCCGGCTGAATACCGTTGGCCATTAATTGTTGCGCTTGCTGCTGCACAATCATGTCAACTTGCTGCGCAATTTCATCAGCAAATTCTTCTTCGATTATTTCAGAGGGTATCATTGGGTCTGGCGTAGCTTCAATGGACCAATTTTTTACTCTCTGTGGAAAGAGCAAGTCCATAAGACGTGCGCACATGGTGTTGACCTTAGCCGTGGTCAACCGATAGAAAGCCATACTACCTTTCGAACACTCAAGGCGCTTTATCACATCCTCGCCATAAATGCCGCGGTATTGCTGTAGATCTTCTAGCCAACGTAAATTGACCATTTCACGGGCATTTTCGGCCTCTTCAAATTCCCCCCGAAGTTTAATCGCAAGAGCGTTTATACCAGAAACTTCTTTCTTCTCACGCGATTCTGTCTGCGATTGCTCAAAACCTTGATAAAACTCTTGTGCGTTTTGAGCGTCTTGCATCGCTTGCGCTTGCATAGGAGAAAGTGGAGGAGTAGGGGGGAGATTCCCTACTCCATTGCCTACAGGGAGTACGCGAGCAGGCACAGGCTCGCGTTCGTATGGCACATATTGAGACATTTATTATTTCCCGTTACGGCTTTGATCTGGTAAATGCGGCAGTGTAAATGGCCGTGGTGTAGTCGAGAGTCCGTTGTGAAGGATAATGCGGTCAATTTGGTGTTGGAAATCTTCCCTATGGGCGCAACACGTCTCTTTTCTTGTGTATTCCCGCAACTCTTGATGTATTTCGTCTCTTAAGTCGTCGATTTTTCTATCGCTCTCACAGACCTTGCGCCATATTTGACGGACGCCAAAGCCTATCATTCCGAGAAGCGCGAAAACAGCGGGTTGAACTAGCTCGCGCAAAATACTAAGTATATTGTCGTCCATAGCGCAAGGTCCCCCTATCTAAAAACCAAAGCCAAACATTGCTGCTGACATGGTAATAAGTTCTTCGAGCATTGATGGGGGAAGCGGGAAATCTGGGGCGTATGTGCTGATAATTGGTCGCACAAGCAATTCCCATGCGAAAAGAATGACTAAGAGGTACATAAGCGCACGTCGTGGAGTAATTTTGCCCTGAGAATTCCGTTCCGTCTCTGCGTTAATCTCCACATTTTTGTCTTGCAGTTCGCCGCGCTTTTCACCCATCTGCGAGAATACAACTTTGCCTACCTTTACGATTTTTGCGAGCAGGCTCATAGCAATTCCCTTAGAAGGTTACCTTCTATACGTCTGCGGTTGATGTATGGATAAGGAGGATGAAAACGCTTGCGTAATTCTTCGCTGGCTTCTGCCCAATTTTGTGTAGTCAACCACTTCCACGTAGCGGGACAGTTTTTCTTAACACCGCCGCAGCCGTGTTGGTAGCATATCGAAAACACCACGGCTTGGGCTTGCTCAGGCAGATCATCAAAGTGGACTTTGGAAGCCTTGTCATAGGCCGGGCGCACGTATCTCATGAGATACCCACGGTGCACCGCGTGATCGAGTTCAGCCGCCTCGGATGATGTGATCGTGAGAGGTGCTTTGTGGAGTTCCGCGATTGCAGCGTCGCGCTTTTTTCCGATATAGCGCGACAGCTTGTCGATCAACTCATCGCTCACACCATATGCAGAGAGAGAGCCGCGATCAGTCTGACCAAGATCAACGCCAGTAGCAATCGTGACGCCAGACGCACCCATAGCGTCATACCGACTAGGCACTTGATCTTCACGGCCAACGAAATTGGCAGACTTCTTGTGATTCGTGCCAACAATCCAACAAGGAATGTACCCACGGGTAACGCGAGGGCCTTCGACACCGTCTTTATTCAAAAAAGCGGAAATGTAGGAAACGTTTGCGGGCATACGCTCTCCTTGTGCTATGGAGAGCCGCCGCGAAAGGCGGGTATGATATGCTCTCCAGTTCAGTATTTACTTTGCCGAAGAGCATATCATAGATTTTTGCTGAAAGGTGTAAAAAGGTGGGATAGGGGTATAATAGTATATAAACAAATAGGTACTGTTTGCTCTTGACAGATTTTGCGCTGACTAGTCGTTGTGCTGCTCAAGCCACATTTGAAGCCGCATAACCTCACAAGAGTAATACGTCCTACGACTATCGCTGGCCGCCGACACGGCTGAAATTGGTGCTCCTTTGTCTATCCATTCGCGCACGCGCTCCTCTTTGACGTGAAAGCGCTTGCTTATTTCTCTGAGTGACGTGAGAATTTCTGGCATGTAGACCATGACAATATCGTTTTTATTAACGTTGAGGATATTCACTTTGTCACTTCCCTGGAGCATCAATACCCTCCTAGCCTATCAGACGGGCCCTGTAAAAGCGCGGACGTATCGAGACTGTGCGGCTCATCTCGATCAATCGCTTCCACGGCCCATGCGAGAGCACACACGCTGGGCATGGTTATCATAGCTTGTGTGAGAGGCATAGTATCTGAATTGAGCACCGCACACTCTGCTGGAAGTTGCGAGTATTGGGAAAAGTGCAGCGTTTTGGCATTTACGATTCGAGCACGGATAAGCGAGACATAGTAAGGAAGTAGCCCTTCGCCTTTACCGTGCCATTCTACCGGATGCTGATACCGCAACGGCTGCTTTCGCCGCTCACGCCTCTCGTCGTTGAGAGCATCTAAAAGCGCGATACGCTCATCATCTACTGGAGTGACCAGCTGCGGGACTTTGAACGCGGCCATATACCTATCGGCCTGCGACATGAGCTCATCTGGCGTTTCAGAGATGCACTCAGCTACGAGATCGAGATGCCTTTTTTCATTGAGCACGGGCGGCTTATTACGCCTTTCTGCGAGCACGACTACTGCACCTGGGGACGGTAGCCACGGCCAGGCGAGCGCACACACTGTCCGTCGATACTGAGTGTGCGTGGCTACGTCAAGAAAAAAAACCTCTTGTGTCAGAGTATCTTTAATCGCCTTAAACATTTTTCTCTGCACCAAAAGAATGTTTACCGGTTATGTAACTCAGCACGTACTGTTCAAACATATAGCAACTATGGATAATAAAACCACCGTACGCGAGTTTGCGATACACTGAATTTTTATCGCTATCTACCAATAAATCATTTATTAAAAATTCAGACTAGTGTTCTACGTTGTCAGGGTCTTTCCATGTTACACCAATACACCAACACGTACTATCTTTTTTCTTTGGATACCACGCATTGATATGGAAAGGCGTTGATGTTATGAGTATAGCGGATACTGGACTTTCATTAACATTATCTTTCGTACGTACCCAAAGGAAGCCATTTGCGTCACGCTCAAAAAGCCAATCGGAAAAAATGTCTGACATAATTAACTCCAGTCCGCACCAGCAAGAAGACCGCCTTGCGGTGCGAGTAACACAGCGATTGCATCTGTGATTGTATCTACTTGATCATCATGCTCATGAGTCATAAGAGGAGAAAAGGAGCAGAGCTCCGACACAAGCGCGTCCGTCCAAGGTGCACGTAAGATATGCAATCTGTCGCTGAAAACGTATGGGAGAATATCGTTAACACGTGAGACCTTATCCCTTGAACGCTGCACAGGGATAACAGGAATAGCTGTTTGCGCACGTAATGTTTGGATAAGTCCTGTACCAGAAGACTTATCCTCTATATGAAGGCCAAGAAACCGTGTGGAATTATGAATGCGGTGTGGCTTGTGCTTATCCCAGAACGATATTGCGTGATCGAGAAGAACAGGCGCAGACCATCTCCCTCTATCTATGTCTAAGATGTAACAGTTTTGCCCGTCTGTGGCCGCGTATGTTAGCACAGAATAGTCATTGTATTCTCCTTCTTTCATTGCTGAGTCTACAAATATAGCGCAACGCACAAGCCCTTGCGGCATTGCATCAATAATATGCAGTTTATCACGCTGAAACATTGCGCCGCCGGCTGGCGTCGGACTCTGCATGTACTGCGCGGAAAACGCGAACGGGTCAATTTGTTGCAAACGATTAGCAGACTCTTCTGAGAAAGTCTCCGGCCAGAGTACATTCCCGCTATCATCTCGCACAGGAATCTGAAGCACGTGCCACATTTCCGGCTCATGCTCTAAGAGATATCCGACAAGGTCTTGCTCATGCAATCGCTGCATAATTAAGAGAACAGGCGTATCATCTGAGTTTCGACGGCTGTATAGAGTTTGCGTGTACCAAGTATTGCAACCCTCGCGTTTAGCCTGGGAATAAGCATCTTGAGCTTGTAGCGGATCATCAATAACTATGCCGCCGCCGAACCCAGGCCGTTTTTTCCCAGCACCAAAACCCGTGATTGTTCCGCCTACGCCCACAGCATACACGCTTCCGCCTTTCGGCGTAGTGAAATAATCTTGCCTGCCCTTCCCAGGTAGAACACCGACATGCGGATATATCTTGTGGTACCAATCACTCGATACCGCATTTTTAATTGCGATTGTCTGAGCAGTAGCGAGTGTGGCGCTACTACTTGTATATATCCATTCGCTATCAGAAAATAGGCCGAGAGCCCATGATATGAGATCTCTTGCGATATAGGTTTTGCCATGCCTAGGGGGCATGCACACGGCCAAGTTTCGGCGCTCACCTGGCAGAGAGCCAGACACCCACTGCTCGCATGCACCAGTAATCACGCGATGAAAAGGCTTCAGTTCGCGTCTCTCGTGCGTTGCTGCGCCGTGCGCGAGAAAAAAATCATCAAGACGTAAGACCATGCCTAGAAACCTCTTGTAGGAAGGCCTGTACGAAGGCCTTTTTTCCCACGATGAATCATACAGGGGATTTTTGTAACGATCGTTATACGGGCTCCTACGAAGAGCAGTTTTCCACAGTTTCACGAATTTCCCACAGGCTACTGCGAGTTTTCCACAGTTTTGGCCCGTTTCTCCCGCTCACGCCGCTCCTGCTCCTCGATCTCCCGCTGCTGCTCTGCTATGAGAGCGGCGCACACTTCTTCTGGCGACATCTCCATCTCACGTGATCGAACTTGTGCCTGCTGTACCGTAACAGATGTCTGTGCTGGAGCTGGGGGCGGCGTCAGGTTTTTCTTAATGCGCGATAAAACTTCAAGATCTTCTGGAGAGGCAGCTGCGTCAACCATTGATCGCGCCTTTGCCGCAACGGCGTTTGCCAAACTCGCAAGAATACCTTCTTGCTGCAGCTGTTCCTGCACACATTCAGCCACTGTCATTTGCAACGTTGACGATAAGCGTGAACTTTCGAGCTCTGCGGCCCGGAAATCCTTGATTGCAGAAACTTTACGGTCAACTATGTGTGAACTTTTACCTTGCACCCACCCCTCAGTTTTGATTTTTTTTGCGACAGCTTGCTTAGTGACTCCATATCGCCGACCGATCTCTCCCATCCCCAGACCACGGACTTCGTAGTCAGCTCTCGCCCTCTCCCATTGATCTGCACTCAGCCTAGGCATCTCGATCACCTCCCCGCAAAATCAAAAACCGTGCCAACATACCTGCTTCCAAAAAAAATCACAAAAAATCAAAAAAACACTTGACAATGCCCCCGTGACCGCGTATAGTGCTATCTATTGAAAGGGGGGCGAGAGGGACACTCTCCGGCAGGACCGCAGAAACACTGGCTCGCTCCCCAAAAAAAGTTCAAAAAAAATAAAAAAAACGCTTGACAATCGAATCGCCTTGTGAAATACTGCTCTCGTTGGTGAGGAAGAGCACGGTACACAGATAGCCGCATGGCACACGACATATCGCCACGGCCTGCATGTGCAGCGCTCCCACACCAACACAGACACACCCCACACATAAGAGATGCGTAGGGAGGGTTAGTAAACCGTCTCGGACTCCTACAGGTCCGCACACAC
>JAFTDR010000181.1 GCA_017454105.1 Desulfovibrionaceae bacterium
CCGTCACAAAGAAAATGCGTCCTCCAAAGCGATCGCCATATTCTTTCATTTTGGCGATACGCGCAGAGCCAAATTCTTTTGAGGCCACATAGCCCGTCAGATACTCTGGATTGTCGGAAATGCACAGCTCGGCCAGGATATACGGACAATGCGCAACTTTTGTGGCCAAGACCAAGGCTTCTCTCAAGGGATCTTTCTTTTGCGCGCAGCTTGGGGAATCTAGGCTTCCCATATAGGTCGCCCGCACCAAACGCACGCTCTGATCAAGGCGTGTTAGATCCTGAGCGTGAACAAGCAGAGCCCCGCATAGCCTTCAACAAGTTGTTCAACGTTTCATGGCGGATCCCAAGCTTTGCAAGCAAAGGCTTTTACCAGGCCCTCCTGTGCCGTATTCACAGGATAGGACGAGACAGGGAGCGCCGGTAAGGTCAGAAGCTTTTCTTCATCAAGACCTTCAACTGTACCATTGATGCAATCAGGCCTTCCCTGCGCATGTGCCCGCATAATTAGGCCCTTGGCCACATCACAGCCCAGAAATATGCCGCATTTCTCCGCGAGACTGCGCACTCGCCCGCATCGTAACACTGTATCTCTGACCCATTTTTTCGCTTTCTCCTCTCACTTGTCTGCTACCGCAAGGAATACGCTTGCACACTCTTTTTCTAAGGTCAACGAAGCCGTATGTACGCTTGAGTGGCATTGAGCCGCAAAGCCTGGTCGTCAGGCTTTAAGAATAGACCCTCGATCGCGTGCAAGTCTTTTTGCCAACTGTTGAGCGGCGAATGGGCAAGGTTTGCGACAAAACGAGTTGACGAGAGACGCTCGTATCCCTCGCAAGTCCAATGGCCAGCTTGCGCTCATGGGTCAACAGGACCAGGCCTCGTACGCCTTCCAGCTATATCATTGTCGACAAAGACCGCCAAAGCTTCGCTAGACTACTGGTAGTACTCCCGTCGCCAGCTTGACTCTCCCGAAACGCGATAGCCAAAGGAGAGCCGCTCACAGGTCAAGAGTACTCAAGATTTTTATAAATTGTATGGCAAGCAAAGTGCCCAGAGCAATGGACGTATACAATTTTCCAAGTGCATAAAAATAAACACTTTTAAGAAGATCTTTGTTGTCCCAAGTCTGCAATGGAACTTACGTAAATCTATAGTACTACGCTGCTTATCTATCTTCAGATTGGACAATTGTCGGCAAAAAAAAAGGATTCTTTTGTTTTCAAGAGAATAGGAAACGGCAGATGTCAAGGTAGTTGTCTGTGACCCGCTGCTTGAACTTGTACAATGTTATCGAGTCCCCCCCAAAAAAAATTTTCCAGCAGGAAAGGAAAAATGGCTTGATTCACGGCGTTTTTAAACCCATTTTTTGGGTGGAGTGCGGCATTTTCTCTCGTACAAAGTTAATCACCAACGAGTGACAACTATCCTGACACATAGGGGAAAATCGTCTGCAGAACACGTGTACCTGTGAATAGTTCTGCCCATGCTGGGCACAAAAAAATCCCCCTGGTCTATGGCCAGGGGGATTTTAGATTGTATTCTTTTAGTACGTGGGGATATCAGAACGAATAGGTAAAGATAACCTGAGCTTTCCACAGATCCTGTTTTTCGTAGGAACCCCAGCCGGCATAACTCTTCTTCCAGGTGTCATCATCCATGTAATTGGCAATGTAGCCTAATTCTAGGTTGATGTTGAAGTTTTCATACACTTGATAAACGTTCACCAGGTTGAACTCAAGCAAACCGTCATTTGTGGTCATATAGGGGCCGTCAAACAGATTAGAGGTGCTGTTCCAGGCACTGGCTCCGTCCATGTATTTGACCATGTCTGGAGAGTTTGTGCCTCCCCACCAGGCAACGCGGAAGGTGTGCTTCAGATGTTCCAGAAAACTCATATCAGCCAACTGCAAGCCAATGCCCCATGTTCCAGACATGGAGGTGTTTAAGTCCTGGAAGTCCCCTCTGGGTGCCCAAGCCAAGTTGCCATCGCCCATGAAACTGGTGAACCATGTGTAGGGGCAGATGGCTGGCAGACGTTCGGAGCCATTGTTCAAGTCCCCGTCATCACCGCTGCCGTACCAGCCAAAGATACCTGGGACACCCCAATCCATCTTGTATTCCACCATGGCTTTGACGAGCCAGCCCTGACGCTGTGTGGAGCCCTTGTGGCGATCAAAAGGATTGTTGCGGGCTATAGCCTCAAATTCACCCAACTCTTCCACATAGCCGTAGTTGAAATCAAATTCAATGTTCCAGGGATCAAGGGCACTGACTTTAATGGGCAAACCGGCAAAGAAGAGGCTGCCATAGTCCTTGGAGGTCTTTCCTTCGCGAATCACATTAAGACCGCCGCCTCCGCCCATATAGTTCAAATATGGGGTCATGGTGATGGCTGGTCCGCCATCGACAAAGTTCGTGTTTCGATAGTCGTCAAATTTGCCTGTATTTCGCCCCTGGATGCCATAGAGTGCCCATGGAGTGATTTCAAAGCCATCAAAGTGTATGGGCAGGATGAGACTGAACAGATCCATGTTGTCGAGATAATGGCTGCTCGAATCCTGGGAACCATAGATTTTGCCACCCGGGTAGTTGTCGTTGAACGGCCGAAACCACAGAGCTGTCAGACCAACATTGTCCGTCAAATCGATATGGGTGTTGACTGCGGCAGCTCGCAGGTCAAAGATGGCCGAGCCGCCGGCAGCATAGGGCAGGGCAAAGTTCTGTATGCCCATTCTGGTCTTGATCGAAGTATTGGGCACAAGCCAATCGATATAGGCCTGCCGCACTTTGACAAAGACGCCATCAGCACCGAGGGCACCGCCTTGATTGGCAAAACCCCATGCCTGAGGGCCTATGTGGAACATAACCGTGCCGGAGAGATTCTCCGAAGCCGTGGCGTCCAATTGCAGGAGCAGGCGTTGCCGAGCCACAAATTTGTCTTCATGGTCCTTTTTTTCCTGACCTGCTCCATTGCGCGTCTTATTCACAAACTTGGTGGTTCCCAGGCCAAAGCCCATATTCCACTGACCCTTGATGGCAAAATCCAAAGCCCAAACATTCGTTCCCAAGAACACTTGGAGTACGATGAGCCAGCAGACAAGTTTGATCAATTTCATGAAACCTGCTCCTTGAGGGCTTTGAAGTGGGCTGGCGCTTCTTGTTTCGCAATTTCTTCTTCAGGGGTCTTCTTGCTGCAGTACTTGAGTGCAAATCCTCCCTCCTGTTTCAGGATCACAAACCAACTGCCTGTGACCAAAAGAACTGGCAGGACCATCAAAGCACCTGAGAAATTGCCAAACATCTTGGCTACTCCCAAACCACCCATGCAGATGAGTCCCAAAGCCAGCAGACACAGGGCAACACACCACATGGTGCGATGCCACTTGTTGGGCTCGCTGTTGGGTCCCAACCTTCTGGAGGCCGTGCTGGCGCAGACATAGGATCCAGCATTGACCGTTGTGGCTAGGAAGATGGTGGAGAGCAGAGCATACACTATGAGTACGATGTTCTTAAAGGGCAGGGTACTCAATACGGCGATCATGGCCGCAGCTCCTCCCTGTTCCTTAAGGATGCTCACGGCATCAAGAATTCCCTCGCGCTGCACATACAGGGAATAGGAGCCGAATACACCGTGGATGAGACAGGCTCCGGCAACTGTACCGGCTGTCCCGAAGAGGATGATTTCCCGTACCGTGCGACCGCGCGAGATGCGGGCAATGAAAAGTCCCATAAAAGGACCAAAACCAGCCCAAAATAGGGCATAGAAAATAGTCCAGTCTTTAGGGAAAGAGCCACCTGTCCAGGGATCAGTCCAGAAAACCATGTTGGGATAATTGCCCAGCCATTTGCCAAAGGCATTAGTGAAAATATTGAATAGCTGAACGGTTGGTCCTGTCAGGAAACAGTAGCACACAAGGGCAAGAGCTAAAAAAATGTTGAAATTGCTTAACCACTTGATGCCCCGATCAAGACCTTTATAGACCGTGTATCCGGCAAGAAGACCGCTGAACAGAAGCACCACAATCTGGGTTGTCAGGGATGGACTAACCCCAAAGACATTTTGCAGGGCATAGGCCACTGTGGGCAAAGAGATGCACATGGTCACAGCCGTGCAAAACATGAGACCCAGGATGAAGAACACATCAAGGCAACGTCCGAAAACTCCGCGGGCATGTTTTGCTCCCAACACAGGCTCTGTGGCCATGCTGATGCGCAAAAACGGGACTTTGCGAATATAAAAGAGATAGGCAATGGGCAGTGACGTGATCAAATAGGTACACCAGGCGTTTGGCCCCCAGTGCATGAGCAGATAGGCGAGAGCCCAGTCGTAGGCTCCCACACTCATGCTCTCCACATACTGGGGCGGAGTCAAAATGTCCCAGAGCGGCTCAGTGATGGCCCAAAACATGATGGCCCCACCAACGGCGGAGCAGAAAATCATGGCGGTCCAGCTTAAGATGCCAAATTCTGGTTTTTCCTCCCGCTCTCCGAATTTGATATTGCCCCAACGACTTAAACCAAAATAAAAACAGAGAACGATCAGACCAACCGTAATCCACAGATAGAGTGTGCCGAAATTGGCAGACAGAGGATTGTAGATCGCTTTGAAAAAATCCTCGGTTGCCTGGGGGGCCATGACAGCAGGTAGACTGATGAGCAGAATTACAATAAAGCTGGGGATAAGGATACTCCAATCTGGGCGCAGATCATCAGTTTGGGTGTCCGTGCCGCTTCCAATAGGGGGTCGTTCCTCCATATGGATTCTCCCTTTAAGAAAAGATTGTGCGAAAAAAAGAGAAATTTGCAGCAGCGGATTGCAGACTCTGTGCCAGGATAAAAAAATAAAATAAATCGAGATATCCACTTGAATGGACGCCATTTTTACCAGAAATCGCGACAAACTTGTCGTAAAACATGACAAAATATAGTTTGGTGAGAGATGTCAGAGGCAACGCAGATCGTTGTGCGCTGTATATGCGGGCTTCGTATCCCCTTCCAGCTATGTCATTGTCGACAAAGACCGCATTTACTGGGGATGATGTACGACGAGAATAAAAGGTATTTTGTTATTTTTCTGTCTGGCAGAATTTAGAAAAGCGCTTTTTGCGACAGATATGGCAAAATATAAGGGATATCATTGTCAGTACGACAAAGTTGTCGCTATTCGCGACAAAAAAAGCTGTGTCTTTTTGTCATTTATCTCAAGTATCCAGAAGAAACACACCGATAAGACGACAGATTTGTCATTATCTTTTCTCGAATAGTTCCTTGACGACAAGTATAGCTGCACAATTTGCCAATTCTGATTCATGGCACGTTTTTTGATAAAGAAGGTCGGCAACATTCTTCAACAAGGAGAGGAGCAATGGCAAAAGCAAAAAAGGCTGCACTCATTGGCTATGACTGTCTCATTCCCAAACGGCTTATGAAACTGCTGGATGAGGGAGGTCTACCCAATTTCAGACGTTTTATGAAGGAAGGCAGTTACATTCCAGAAGGCTACAATCTGCCCACCGTGACACCTCCTTCCTGGGCCACTATTTGCACAGGTGCCTATCCCCGTACGCATGGCGTGGAAGACTATTACTATTATCATGAAGGGCAGTCTCTTGACTATGCCTTCACTACCCAGGCCTTTGGCAGCGACATCCTGACAGCCGAGACTATCTGGGACGCCTGGGACAAGGCTGGAAAAAAATGTCTGGTCGTCAACTATCCCATGAGCTGGCCCTCCCACATGGAACACGGTATCATGGTCATGGGACAGGGTCTTTCTCCGGCTGAAACCCGTTGGCCGCTCCACGGCAATGAACACAAGGAATTTCTGGCCTCCGAAGGGGTGATTTCCACTGAATTTTATCCCATGGGCGTGCAGGGCAGTTTCGAAGACGCGGAAGGTTGGGCCAATCTGCCCGACCAGGACGAGCCTCTGGAGATGCAGGTGACTATGCATTTCAAGGAAGGGGTGGATCCTGTCGCCGATCAGGTGTGGCACGTCCTTGCCTGGCAGAGCGGTGATGACGGCTACGACCGTATCACTTTGGCTCCGACTAAAGATTTTGCCAAGGCTTTTTGCACTCTGAAACTGAAAGAGTGGAGTGAACCCATTGAACACACCTTTACGGTTATCTCCGATGGCCGCACTGAAAAAGGGGTGTTCCGCTGCAAACTGATGCAATTGTCCGACGATGCCGAGACATTTAAACTTTATGTTTCTGGCGTTGCTGGCCGCACACAGTTTGTTGCTCCGGCCGAAGCGGCCAATCAGATCGATTTCTCAAAACAGATCACGGCAAACGACATCGGTCTTGTTGCTTTCCTTCATGGTATCATAGACACTGAAACAGTGTGCGAACTCGTCGAATTCCATAGCTCTTGGTTGTGGAACACCATTGATGGGCTGCTTAAGCACAATCCCGACTGGGATCTTTTCTATCTGCACTCCCATCCCATTGACTGGTTCTATCACGGCTGGCTAAGCGATCTGAACAGCACAGACGTGGCTGTGCGCACAGCAGCTGAAAAGATGGAACGTCACATCTATGAGGTGGAAGACCGCCTTCTGGGTCGGCTGATGGATGCCCTTGGTGAAGAAACCGTTATCTGCTGCTGCTCGGATCACGGCGCAACCCCCCTTGGTCCCATTCTCAATACGGCCCACGCCCTTAAGGAAGCCGGTCTGTGTTCCTATGAACCCAAGAAGTCCGAGAATTTCTGGGACATCTACGAAGAGACGGAAGGCTTCAACTACAAATTGGATGTGAGCCAATCAAAGGCAGTGCCGCAGCGGTACATGTTTGTCTATGTCAACCTGAAGGGCAAATATCCCGGTGGCATTGTGGAGCCAGAAGACTACGAGAAGGTGCGGGATCAGATTATCAATGCCCTGCTGGACTACAAGCATCCAGAAACAGGCGAGCGGCCCGTTCTCATAGCAGTGCGGAGAGAAGACGCCAAAGTCTTCGGCATGGGAGGCGCCCAGGCTGGCGACGTGGTTTATGTCCTGAAGCCCGAGTACATGGCCGAACATGGCTATGGTCTGCCTACTGGCGAGTCTGGCTGCGGCAGCCTGAAGAACCTGCTTATGTTCAGGGGCCCAAATATCAAAAAAGACTTTGTCTACCCCAGACCGCGCTGGCTTGCCGATATCGTGCCTACATTTTGTTATATCACCGGCAATCCCATTCCCAAGGACGCCGAAGGTGCCCCAATCTACCAAATCATGGAAGATCCCAACTTAGTTAAATAATGTGAAGGATTTGTTATGGCGACAAAACGCGGCATTCTTTGCGTAGCCGACAGTGTTCGGTTTGCGGATATCGGATCTGAATGTGAAAAACTGAGCAAAAAGGCTTGTTTTTTGCCCAATGCGCAGAGCGCCGGACTCTATGAGATTGCCCAGCAGTTGGGTGGGGTGCCTGGGGATGCGGCAGCTCTTACAGGAGATGGGGCCTTTGTTCTTGTGAAAGGTGCCGAAAATTTGGCCCCTGCTCTGGAAGCTTGCAATCGTCGCACTCTGCTTGTGGTCGTTTTGGCCGATGGCGTGGCTTTCTACGGACTGGCCATTGACAGCAAGAAGGGAAAAGTCGATCGGGCTGCGACAGCCCAGGATCTGGCCTTGACCATAGCCACCATCCTCGATTTGCCCATCACAGGCGACTGCACGGCTGCCATCCTCTACCAGGTGCTGAAAGATCCCAATCTGAAACTCAATGAACTGATAAAACTGCAAGAAGCTCTGTCCAGAATGGAATCTGTCATTGAGCGCAACAATCGTGAACCTTGGGATAAGCACGACTGCGCATAATCCCATGAAATACATCGGGTAGGGGTGTTTTTCGACCGCCCCTCCCACACCACTGGACGATACTGCCCATGCCGGGCACGCAAAAAGCCGCTGAATTGATTCAGCGGCTTTTTGTGTGCTTAACGCTCATAGAGCCCAAATCGTTCGAGGTCAAAAAGCACTCTTGTGTGAGGGTGGATCTCCTATCGAATCCACGTTCAAAAATACAGATTTACTGTCGGGGTGTGCAGCAATGAATGTCAAAACACAAGCAAAATAATAAAAAATTCAATTAAGTTATGGGGAGAGATGCTCAAGGCATGATCTGGTGGAGTGATTAATTGGGAAGAAAGAAGCCCGTACAATGGTATTGTTGCTGGCAAATACATCTCTTTTGATTGCTATCCGCTCACGGGGGGGGGACAATGGAATGTGCCTTTCAGTCTGGTCATAATCATTTAAAATTTTTCATACTTTAAGCAGATAATATAAAGATTGTATAAATTAATAACATTATCAATTTGTGAAATAAATTGCGGATAAAAATCTTACTATTACATTCTAATTTAATAGATATATTAACCGTGTTGATAGGTATTTAATTTTTTTATTTTTTTAAAAATTTCTAATGTATTTTAGCATAAATTCACAGTGATTTATTATTAGACTGCAGCAAATAAAATCGATTTTACTTAATCATATTTTTAGATATCTATGACAATTATTTTTCAAAATTTAATTAGTCAGGTACCCCCGGCAAAGCCGGGGGCTTGAAAGGCAGGGAACCGCTCAAAGCGGTTTTTAGACGCTTCGCTTGAGCCGCCTAAAGGCGGCATACCAGCATCACCTATTGATTAAGAAGACTAAATTGTTCGATTCTC
>JAFTDR010000016.1 GCA_017454105.1 Desulfovibrionaceae bacterium
AACCCGCTGCCTTACCACTTGGCTACACCCCAACATCCAATTCAGTTATAAAGAAGTCGCACAACCGTGTATACGGTACATCGTTTCGCCTGTCAATCGTATGCGCGGAATTTTTTACGCAAGTTTGTTCACCCAGGCTGCATAGCCGCGTTTTTGCATGCGATCCGCCATTCTCTTGGCCTCCGTTTCACTCTCCTGCGGATAGAGAGCGTAGAGGCTGGCCCCGCTTCCGCTCATGCCAACGGCAAGTGCCGTCTGCGTGAAGAGATCGGATTTAAGGGCTACAAGATCCGCATGCTCCGATAGGACAACGTCCTCAAGGTCATTGTTGAGCGACCAGGGAATCACCCGCCGGTTCATCCCCTCTTTTTGGGAAAGAGACAGGGTATGTGCAAACGAGGGCCTTGTCAAGGCATAGTGTTTTCTCTCTGTGCCGCGGGCCGCATCGTATTTGGCGAAGGCTGGACCGGTCGGTATGCCGTAGCCTGGATAGACCAGAAGGAGTATGCAGGGCATACAGGAGAGTTGTGCCGCATCTATTCTTTCGCCAATTCCCCGAACGCGCGCGGGGATATTTGCGAGAAAAAAAGGGACATCGGCCCCTGTTTTTTTTGCTGCCTCGTGCAGCTCCGTTTCTTTGATTGAATAGTGCGCGCCAAGATAGCGCAGGAAGGATGCGGCGTCGCTTGAGCCTCCGCCAAGGCCCGCTCCCGCTGGTATGCCTTTTTTGAGTCCAATGCGGAAATTCGGGAGACGGAGGGTTTTGCACAGGCAGTCATAGGCGCGGGTGAGCGTATTGTTTTGCGGATCTATGGCCTCACAGTCCGTTTCAATGGTCAGTCCTGGCCTTGGGCTTTCCTCTATCAGGAGTGTGTCCGACGGTTTGGGCAGGGGATAGAAGAAGGAGTCGAGTTCGTGATAGCCGTCTGCCCGCCTCCCTGTGATTGCAAGACCGAGATTGACCTTACAGCCGCAGGTGCATGGACTCACAGCACTTCCACCGTCAGGTGATCGTTTGTGAAGACGCAGATTTCCTGCGCTATGTGCATGGACTCGCGGACTATGCGTTCTGCATCCATGTCTGTGTGGCGGACAAGGGCCCGCGCTGCGGAGAGGGCGTAGGGTCCGCCGCTGCCTATGGCTGCGACGGCGTCATCGGGCTCAATGACATCGCCTGTTCCCGAAAGAAGGAGAATATGCTCTTTGTCTGCGACAAGAAGCATGGCTTCGAGTTTGCGCAGATACTTGTCTTTGCGCCACTCCTTGGTCATTTCAACCGCAGCCCTCACGAGATTGCCGTGCATTTCTTTCAGCTTGGCCTCAAAGAGTTCAAAAAGCGTGAAGGCATCGGCTGTTGCGCCGGCAAAGCCGGCAAGGACCTGGTTGTCATGGAGGCGGCGCACCTTGCGCGCTGTGTGTTTCATAATCATCGACTGGCCGAGGGTCACCTGCCCATCGCCAGCCATTGCCACTGTGCCGTTTTTTTGCACGGCAAGTATTGTTGTGGCATGCGTGTCCGACATGCTCCCGTCCTTTTTCTTTTGCTCAGTTTTTCCAGAGTTTTTTGTATTCTTCGACCCGGTTGGTTAGGCGCGTAAGGCTCTGCTGTTCTGCGGGCGTTTTGGCCAGAGCTTTTGCCCGTTTAAGATACTGTTCTGTTTTTTTCTTGTCGCCGTCATAGAGCGCGCCGTAGGTCATGTGGATATAGGCCAGAGCCTCTTTGCGTGTTTTATTGAGGGTTTGGGCATAGGCTCTGTGGACTTCAGATTCTTCCGGCACCCGCCGTAAGACATCGCGGAAATTTTCGATTGCTCGATCGTACTCGCCATATTCTTCCATAAGCCGGGCGTAGTAGAAAGAGGCCATATAGTCATTGGGATTGATTTTGAGGGCACGCGTTAAGAGGTCCAAACTTACGCGCAGATCGCCTTTGCGGTAATGGAAAGCGCCTGCTTCGCGCAGGATAAGCGAATCGTTTGGGTCGCGCTCAAGTGCGCGCTCAAATTCATTTCTTGCGCGGGCGACATCGTTTTGTCGCGCAAGGACAATGCCGCGTCCCATAGAGGATAAGGCTGAATTGTCCGCGAAGACGACCATTGCCGCCTGGGGATCGCCGTAACGCGCCCAGAGTATTGTTTTGACGCGCAGAAAGCGTCTATTGTCCGTTTTTCTGTTGCGCACCTGTGGCGGCAGATGCTGGATACGGGCTGTGAGTCCGGCTATGCGGTCGCCAAGGGCCGGGTGGGTTGAGAGATAGGTCGGAATGCTCGATCCGCTCATGCGGCTTTTTTGGCGGAGAATGGCAAAGGCCCGCACCATACCTTTTGGGTCAAAGCCGGTTTTGCAGACATACTGGAGACCGATATGATCCGCTTCGCTTTCATCTATGCGGCTGTAGTTGAGCATGGCCGACTGTCCGGCTCCCATGGCGCCGACTGCAAGCGCGCCTCCGCCTGGCCCCCCAAGGGCGATGCCCGCTATTGCCAGGAGGAGGGATCCGAATGTCGTGTATTGCGCGCGCTCAAGTCTGCTTGCGACATGGCGCTGGGTTATGTGGGCGAGTTCGTGGCCAAGAACGCCGGCAAGTTCAGCCTCGTCATCAAAATGCATAATAAGCCCTGTGAGGACATAGATATACCCGCCTGGAACGGCAAAGGCGTTCATTGTGTTGTTGCGGATCACAGTCGATGTGAAGGTGAATGGCTGCGGGGGCAGTGTCGAGACAAGCCTTTGGACAAGCTGTCTGACATACTGGCTGACCTCGGGATCGTCGATGACTGGAACTCTTGCCCTGATCGTCGCGTCGAATTTTCTTCCAAGATCCTTTTCATCCTTGATGCTCACACCGCCGAAAAAAAAGGGCTGCGCCGTGGCCGGGATAAGGGTGAGCATAAGGATGGGGATAAGGATGACTGTGCAGATGCGTTTCACTGTACGGAGGCTCACGGCAAATTCCACTGTTGGCCGTTTGGTGTGTCTTGCACGATAATACCCAGGCCCTCAAGTTCTGCGCGGAGTGCGTCTGAGGCGGCAAAGTCTTTTTTTGCGCGCGCCTCACGTCTTTGCGCGAGGAGTTTCTCAACTCTTTCGCAGTCTATATTGTTGCGTTTAATTTTTTTAGCGCGCAGTTCCCGGAAAAAGGTTTCAGGTTCCATAGAAAAGAGACCAAGTACGGACTTCCACTGGTCGACTTCGCGCACAAAGGCTTCAAGAAGCGGTTTTGCGGCCGCGGATTTGGCTGTGCTCTTGTTTTCCAGGATGCGGTTTACGCAGCGCACCTTGGAGAAGAGAATGCCCAGGGCTTTTGCCGTATTGAGATCGTCCTCAAGAGCCTCTTCGAATTGCTTTGCAAGGGCCTGCCATTCGTCTTTGATATCGTCCGGGAGGGGTGTTTGTGACCATTTGCTGCGCGCAAGGGCGGCTGTGCAGTCGCTGATTGCCTGATAGATGCGCCGCTCAGCGCGTTCGGCTTCAAGCATGGCGTCGGTTGTGAAATCAATGGGACTGCGATAGTGCTTGCTTAGAAGAAAGAAGCGCAGGGTTTCTGGAAGGAAGGTCTCTAGGATATCGCGGATAGTTTTGTAGTTTCCAAGAGATTTGGACATTTTTTCGGCATTGATTTGCACAAAGCCGTTATGCACCCAGAAACGGGCAAGCGTTGTGCCAAGCGCCGCTTCAGTCTGGGCCTTTTCGTTTTCATGATGGGGGAAGATGAGATCCTGGCCGCCTCCGTGGATGTCGAGTGGAATCCACTTCTCTGTCATGGCAGAGCATTCGATGTGCCAGCCGGGTCTTCCTTGTCCCCAGGGACAGGGAAAGCTTGGCTCCCCTGGTTTCGAAGCTTTCCAGAGAGCAAAGTCCAGAGGATCTTCTTTGGCCTCGTTTTGAGCGACGCGCTCGCTTGCGCCAGCGCGCATATCGTCGAGGCTCTGCTGGGAGAGCGAGCCGTAGGGCGCATAGTCGTGAACGCGGAAATAGACATCCCCGTCCTTTGTCGCATAGGCCTTCCCAGAGGCTATAAGCCGCTCGCAGAGGGCAAGAATGTCTGGCAGGGCCTCCGTTGCCCGCGGTTCGCTGTCGGCCCTAAGCACTCCTAGGGCATCCATGTCCTTGTGAAAGGCGTCAATATAGGTATTGCCGACTTCACGCCAGTCCCTGTTCTCTTTTGCCGCGCGGGCGATGATTTTGTCGTCAATATCGGTGAAATTGCGGATGAAGAAAACGCTGTAGCCCTTGCTCCGAAGGTAGCGCACAAGAACATCGAAGACTATGGCTGAGCGCGCATGGCCTATATGGCAAAAATCGTAGGCTGTTATGCCGCAGACATAGATGTGCACAGTGCCTGGGCGAAGGGGTTCAAAAACTTCCTTGGTTCGCGTCGCGGTATTGTAAAGCTGCATAGTTTGCTTTTTCACCCTCTCTCTAAGAGTGTCAAAAAATGGAATTGTCAAGAAATACTTGGGCGTACGCTCGGGCACGGCAAATCTGGCCACTCTCAATGCGTTTTGCAGGCCACGGTGCGAACGCTGCCCCTACGAAGCAAGTCATTCTGAATTTTCACAAGGAGTCAGCTGGGATACGCGCCGCGCATGACGGCCTTCCGCAAAGGCTGCGCAAAGAAAAGCCGCAACGATTGCTTTGGCGAGTTCTACGCCTGTCATGCGGGCGCCTAAGCAGAGAACATTGGCGTTATTGTGTTCACGGCTTAAACGGGCGTGCAGCTCTGTTGTGCAGAGGGCTGCGCGGATGTGCGGGTGCCTGTTTGCGGCCATGGACATGCCGATACCTGTTCCGCAGATGAGGATGCCAAGACCGTTTTCCAAAGTTACAGCATGGCAGAGTTTGTGCGCAAAGATTGGATAATCACAGCTCTCTTCTCCAGATGTGCCGTGATCAACGACTGTGTAGCCCATAGATTCGATATAGGGCGTAAGGTGTGTCTTGAGAGAAAATCCAGCGTGGTCGCATGCTATATGCAGAGTTTTCATACCGTCCCTCGATATCGTTTAGCGATCGGCCAGTTTTTGGTGTTCAGCGTATTTCTTCAAAGGGAGGATCGGAAAGGAAGGGGGGACTGCGAGGGAGAGCTGATCGTCTGTGAACGTTTGTGTCTCTTCGCGCTCCTTGACAAAAAGCACAAACTGTTCACCGCCTCCTTTGTGCAGTTCCAGTTTGACGGGTTTCTTTGTCTCATCGTAAACCATGGTCATTATCCAGCCGCCGTTTCCGCGCCAGATGTGTGGGTTTCCGTTTCCGTCAAGTTCCAGGCTTCCTGGAAGAGGTCCTGCGAGGCTATAGCGCACAGCCCCGTTTTTCCCCTCTTCGTGCGCTGTATACTCTGTGCCGAAGGCCTCTGTGTAGGAGCCGTTGAGAATTGCGGCGACATTCTGGACGGACAGGGGCAGTGGGATGCCACCGAGTTTTAGGCGCGGCTGGTTTGTGCCGTTGTGGGCGAAGGCTTTTTTGTCAACAGGTGCCACAAGAAGAAAGCTTGTGGGGGTGCTGCGCACCTTGGCAATTGTCGAGCCAATTCCGGCCATGACATCCAATCTGAGGGTTGTCGCATCATTGCCCCAAAGAAGGGCCGTTACGCGGCGCGTGTCGCCCTTGGTCCCAAGGCGCAGGCTCATCGTAAGACGAAATGGGCCAGTTGTCTTTTTGTCTGCGAGATACTCTTGCCAGCGCGCCTTCGGATCAGCCGAAAGAGCGTGCTCCTTTGTCTTGCCCGCGCAGGAGACAAGAAGAAGGAGACAGAGAAGTGCAGTGTATCGTTTGATCGCCACCATTTTTCTCTTTGATCGCTAGAAGTTCTGTACACCAGCCCCGCGCCAAAACTCTGTGGCCCGCAAACTTTCAGGCCCTCTTGTTTTGTGCAGTGAGCGGGGAGGCATGAATACGGAAAAATCCCTTTCCATGGGCAATGGATTGGGATTTTGTCCAAAAGAATATGTCGATGGGCTACTGGGCTATTTTTTGGCGGAGTTCCTCCGCATTCTCTGGTTCCATCTCAAGCGCTTTTGTATAGGCGTCTCGTGATTCCTCAACAAGACCCGCGCGGCGGGCGATGTCGCCGTAGTGTTCCCAGATTGCGGGATCGAGCTTGGAGGCGAGTTTGACCGCCCGTCTGATTTCTCTAAGCGCGTCATTCTGGCGACCCGCCCGAAAATAGGCCCAGGCGAGCGAATCGACAATATAGGCGCGGTCCGGCGCAAGATGGATTGCGCGCTCAAGCAGCTTGATTGCTCTGTCTATTTCTCTGTCAGCGTCCGCCAAGGTGTATCCGACATAGTTCAGAGCCTGGAAATTATCGGGCTGACGCTCAATAATCTGTTCCATAAGCTGAAAAGCGGCTTTCTTGTCACCCGATTCATCGAGAATATTGCCCATAAGAAAGAGCATGCCCATGTCATTGGGCCATTTTTTGACAGCCGCCCGCATGACAGCAAGGGCCTCGGTCATCTTGCCTTCGGATGTCAAAATCCGCGCTTCCGCCTCCCAGAATTTTGTCTCATCGGGAAAGAGGCGTTTGCCCTCAAGCGCCTGCAAAACCGCCTCCTTCTTTTTATCCGCGCGGGCAAAGAGATGCACTTTGAGCAGAAGAACCGTGCTGCTTTTTTGATACTGCACGGGCATCTTGTTTAGGCAATCCAGGGCGGCGTTTAAATCGCGCATGTGTTCCCATGTGAGATCGGCAAGCAGAAGGTAGGCTTCAACCGGCGCGTCGGGTTCCTCAATGATTGGCCGCAGAATGTTGCTTGCCTGCAGATAGTTTTTCGCGTCTATGAACATGTCCGCGACGATCAGGCGGAAGGGAATATCGTTTGGGGCCTCGTCGAGATAGCGGAGCGCCTTTTCCGGCTTCTTGATTTGCAGGGAGAGGTTGATGAGCTTTAGAAGAACGCTTTTTGACGGGAAATCCGTTTTCAGAACATTTTCGTATGTCTGTATGGCGTTGGCCGTTTGGCCCAGGTTCTCATAGATTTTTCCAAGTTCAAGAAGCGGCTCCGGATGGTCTGGGAGTCCTTTGTGCGCGCGCTGGAAGTGGGGGATGGCCTCTTCGAAGCGGTTTAACCCGGCAAGGGCCTTGCCGAGATTCATGTCGACAAGAGGGATGCGGTCCTGTTTGGTGATTGTCCGAAGAAGGGCTTCGGCTTCCCCAAATTTTTTCTTGGAGATAAGCAGGGTTGCCAGTTCCAGCTTGGCATCGGGTGCAGGATTTTTGGCGATAAATTTGCGCACGCGGGCAATTGCTTCGTCCAGGGCTCCTTTTTCTTTGAGCGCCTCGGCGTAGAGCATAAGCAGGGATGTGTCTTGAGGCCAGCAGGTGTGTGCCTGCTCAAGAAAAAAGACCGAATTGTCGGATTTGCGTTCAAGAAGCCAAAGACCGACTTCCATCCATGTCTGGACAGGGGCTTTTAATTCCAGAAGAATGCCCGTAGCCTCTATAAGTGCCCCTTCGTCCTCATTGCGGAACGCCTGCTCGCAGAGGAGTATGGCATAGATAGATTTCGCTTCGTCAGAAAGATCCGTGAGTTCAAGAACTGGAAGACTCTGCTCTGTTTCCTGTGATGTGTCTTTTATTTGGATTGGATTATTTTTTTCCTGGGCATCTGCCTTGCTGCCGACACATCCGCCCATGAAAAAAATAAGGACGGCACTCACGATACAGAGAAAAGACTGTGGCAGAACATGGGGAGAAAAGGCCACGCCGCCTCCTTGGTTTACTGACAGGCTGTGTCTACTGCTGAATCCACGCATTGGAAAAGTCCTTAATGTCAATGGCAAAATGCTTTTTGAGCTTTTCCAAAAGCCGTGCTTCAAGCTGCCGCACCCGTTCCCGGGTAATTTTATATCGTTCGCCTATTTCCCGCAAGGTAAGCGGATCATCGGAAAGCAGACGTTTCTTCAGGATAAACTGTTCCTTGTCATTGAGAAAGGGAAGGATGGTCTTGAGTCTTGATCGGACAATGCGGACAATTTCGTCCGAGGCGAGGGAATCTTCAATGGCTGGTTCAAGGGCAGGCAGAAAGTCCATTCTCGTCGCGGTTTCACTGTCTCCGTCAAGGGGCGTGTTGAGACTCATGTCAGAAAACGACATGCGCTGGTTCATTTCGTCGATTTGCTCTTCAGTAACCCCGAGTCGTTCAGACAGCATTTGAGAGTCAGGGTCGTAGCCCTCATCAATGAGCTTTTGACGTTCCTTATTGAGATTGTAGAAAAGTTTGCGTTGGACCTGGGTTGTGCCGATTTTGACCATGCGCCAGTTATCCATGATAAATTTCAGGATATAGGCCTTGATCCAAAACGACGCATAGTAGGAAAACTTAATTCCCTTGTCCGGATCGAACTTATTGACAGCCCGCATGAGTCCCACATTTCCTTCCTGAATGAGATCCAGCACATTTTGCATCCAGCGGCGCTGGAATTCCATGGCAATGCTGACCACAAGACGGAGATGGGACGAAACAAGCCTGAAGGCCGCATCGGGATCGTTATTGTCCCGAACCCGTACAGCCAGCTCGTGTTCTTCATCGGCGGTTAGGATGGGAAATTTGTTGATTTCCTGGATATAAATATTGATCGACTGGCGCTGTCCCGTAAGACTCGGAAGCTGCGTTTTCTTTGGGACAGGGAGTCTTGCCTGTGCCTCTTCCTCGTCGTATACCGTGTCGTTTTGCTCGCTGTCTGCGTCCTGTATGGCCTCAAGGGCGATATCGTCAGCGTCGAGATCGTCTTCAAGAACGCTGTCTGTCGCCGCAACCTGCCTTGTCAGTGTCGTTTTCATCGTTTGGGCGTGCGTCCTCCCTCGCTCCAGAACCAGGAGCGACGTGTCATGTTTTTTGCGCGTAGAGCAGCGCGGTCTTTCGGTCTTGACCTGTCCATAGGTCTCCATCTATAGTAACACGTCACCCGACCGTCAGATTGAGAGAGCGGCAGTGTGTCATTGGTATGCGAGACTTTGGCTACGCAATCCCTTGGCATTGTTATTTTTTTTCTGGCTTGCAGGACAAGAGCCTGCTGCCATCGGACAAGAAAACTCATTGTGACGCCAGTTTTTCGATTGGAGTGCTGCAGGCCAAAGAGTTTGAAAAAAGGTTTGCGTTCCGAGATTTCTGGACGAAGGTTCGGATCGCCCAGAGAGGGGAGATGCGGGCAACGCATTCACGCAGCAAAAGGGCTGTGTTTGCATCGCACATTTTTACAAAAGAAAAAGCAGTATAGCTGTCTTAGTGCCGTTTATCAAGAAAAATCATACCATCGGCACTCTAAAGCAGCAAGGACATGAGACTCATGAATTTTTTAACCACGCTTGCGACCGGTAGAGTGCTTATTCTCGATGGGGCCATGGGGACGATGCTGCAGGAAGGGGGCATGCCAGTTGGTTGTACGCCCGAGCGCTATTGCTTCGACTCTCCAGAGCGCGTCCGCGCAATCCATGAACGCTATATAGCGGCCGGAGCCGCGATCATCACAACTTGCACCTTTGGTGCCAATCCATACAAGCTTGATCCAAATCTCGACCTTGCCGCCTATAACAGGACAATGGCGGGCGTTGCGCGGCAGGCGGCCGGCACGGTGGATCATCCGGTCTTTGTCGCGGGCAATCTCGGGCCGAGCGGCCAGTTTCTCACACCCTTGGGCACTATTGAACCGAAAGATTTCATTGCGGGCTATGTGAAGCAGGTCCGCGCGCTTGTCGATGGCGGGGTGGATCTCTTTTTGATTGAGACGCAATTTGATCTTGCCGAGGCCCGCGCTCTTGTCTGCGCTGTGCGCGAAGTGACAGATCTCCCGGTCATTGTGTCCATGACATTTGAGGAAGGGCTCTCCCTCACTGGCTCAACGCCTGAAATCTTTGTTGAGACCATGGACAATATGGGTGTCGACTGTATCGGTACAAACTGCAGTCTTGGACCCGATCAGATGTATGCGGTTGTTGAGCGGATGCGGGCCTGCACGGCAACTCCTCTTATGGTTGAGCCAAATGCCGGTTTGCCGCAGCTTGTGGGATCGCGGACTGTTTTCCCGCTCAATGCGGAAGAGTACGCTGAAAAGACGGCGCGTTTTGCCGGGCTTGGCGTATCAATAATAGGGGGATGTTGCGGGACGACTCCGGCGTACATTGAGGCTCTCAGAGCGCGTCTTGGGCATACGGTACAGGGCGAAGTGAAACAAGCCGTGTCTTCTCACGTGAGCCTAACAAGCCGCACCCGTCTTGTCCGCATTGGGGCCGATGCGCCATTCTGCCTGATTGGCGAGCGGATTAATCCGACTGGCAAAAAGACGCTCACGCGGGAGCTTGCCGCGCATTCTTTTGAGACAGCATTGCGCTATGCCGATGAGCAGTGCGCGTGCGGTGCGGATGTTTTGGATGTGAATGTCGGGGCGCCATTAGTCGATGAGGTCCGCACTTTGCCCGAACTCGCCTGCCTCCTTCTTAAGCGCTGTGACCGACCCCTATCGCTTGACTCCTCAAATATGCAGGCTCTCGCCGCAGCACTTCCCTATTGTCCTGGATCCGCTCTCATTAATTCCATAAACGGCGAGGGCGATCGGCTGGAGGTTTTGGCGCCTCTCTGCGCCCGTTTTGGCGCACCCTTTGTTCTCTTGCCCCTTATGGGAAAAGACCTGCCTGTTTTTGCGGATCAGCGCATAGAGATTTTGAAGGGGCTTTTGAAGCGTCTTGAGGCCCTGTCTATTCCCCGCCGCCTTGTTCTTGTGGATATTTTGGCTTTAACTGTTTCGGCCAATGCGTGGAGTGCGCGGGAATGTCTGCGCGTCCTCGCGTTTTGTAGGGATGAGGGCTTATCAACGACACTTGGCCTCTCGAATATCTCTTTTGGTCTGCCCGCGCGGGAGCTTGTCAATGCGACCTTTCTCAGTATGGCCGCAGGCTCTGGACTTACGTCCTGCATAGCCAATCCGATGGCTCTTAGGGTACGCGAGGCGCTTGCGGCAATTCGCGTTTTGAAAAACCAGGATCCCCACGCAGAAGCGTTTATTGCAGGCTATGCCTCGTGGACACCAGGGGCTCGCGGGGAGGCCCGAGCGTCCGCCCAACATACCGTAACATCGCTCTATGAGGCCGTGATTCGCGGGGATCGGGAACATGTTCTCTCATTCGTCCAAAAGGAACTTGATGCCGGCAAGAAACCATTTGATGTGGTGCAGGAGATACTGATACCCGCAATCACGGAAGTTGGGGAGAAATACGAGCGCAGGGACTATTTTCTGCCGCAGCTTTTGCGCTCAGCAGAAACAATGCAGGCCGCCTTTGACCATTTGAAGCCTCTGCTTTTGAAGGACAATGCGGACAGCGAAAGGCCAGTCATTGTGCTTGCGACTGTGGAAGGGGATATTCACGATATCGGTAAAAATATTGTCTCGCTTCTTTTGAGCAATCATGGTTTCGAAGTAATCGACTGCGGCAAGGATGTGCCAGCTCAGACCATTGTCGCCTGCGCCCAGGAACACAAGGCGGCGATCATTGGTCTTTCGGCGCTTATGACCACAACCATGGTTAAAATGGAAGAGACTATCCGCCTTATTGCCGAGCGCGGCCTATCCATCAAAGTCATTGTCGGCGGCGCGTGCGTAACCCAGGACTTCGCCGACTCAATTGGCGCCGATGCGTACTGTCCTGACGCAGTTTCCGCCGTGTTCGAAGCGAAACGGCTTTTAGCGCTTTCAGCTTGATTTTACTTGCAGGATTTCCAAAGCAAACGTACACTTATTTCGGTCGCGCGTATGCTCTACCCTCCCTGCAATGGCATGAAGAAATGACAGGGGGGAGCCCCCTCTCTGGCCGAAAGAGAGACGAATACGAGAAGGAGGCTGTTGCTGACCTTTTGGGGGCAACAAAAAAAAATATGAAGCGTCTTGCCGTATCATTACTTTTGGGTTTTTTGTGTCTCAGTGTGTCCGCCGGCATAGCTTGGGCAAAAGCTCTTGAGACCTTGCATGTTGAGGATTTGAAGGCGATAGTGGATAAAAACGCAGGCAAGGTCATCATGCTGAATTTTTTTGCAACATGGTGCCCGCCTTGCCGTGCGGAAATCCCCGAGCTTGTCAAGGCGGTTTCCCTGTACAAGGGGAAGAATGTTGTTTTTATCGGACTTTCGGTTGATGATCAGAAGAACAAGGCGAAAGTTGAACAGTTTATGAATAAAATGAAGATTTCGTATCCTGTGTATATGGCAGGACGCGATGTCGTTCTCCAGTTTTCTATCGGAAGTATTCCCCACAATGTCTTTTTCGACCGATCAGGGAAAATCATCTTTTCTCAGCCAGGGGAGTGCGACGTTGAGGACATTAAGCTCGTTGTTGAGGAGCTTCTCCATGACAGCTAAGGGAAGAGACGAGCTTACGCTTTGTTTTTCGCCGGAAGAGATAGAGGCGAGGGTGAGCATACTTGCGCAAGAGCTGAATAGCAAACTAGCCAATGAGCGGGTTGTTGCTGTCTGCGTACTGCGTGGCGCTGTCCTCTTTTTTGCTGATCTTGTCCGAAAATTGAGCATACCGAATCTTGTGTTTGATTTTTGTACGCTCTCAAGCTACGGCGACAAGGACGTGAGCAGTGGTGAGGTTTCTGTGCGCACCTGGCTCTCTCAAGATATCAGTGATGCCCACGTCTTGATTGTTGAGGATATCGTTGACACAGGGCGCAGCATGCAGACCTTTCTCGCACGTCTTGCTTTATGCCCGCAGAAAGGAATCACCCTCTGCGCGCTCTTGGACAAGAGCGAGAGTAGAGTGTGTGCAGTGCCGATTGATTATGCCTGCTTTCAGGTGAAAGCCGGCTTCTATGTCGGATATGGCCTTGATTTCGCCCAACGCTATCGCCATTTGCCTGGCATCTACACCCTCCATCAGAACTGAGTCGCAGGCCTCTTTTTTTCATAAGGATAGTTGGCATGGAAATTCAATGTCCACAATGCTCAAGTCGTTTTACGTTACCGGACAGTGTCAAGGAAGGGGCTAAACTGCGCTGCTCAGTCTGCAGTACTGTTTTTCTGCTGAAAAAAGAGGAGAATCCGCAATCAGAGCCGGCACCTCAACCTCAGCCAAGGCAGCAGGAATCGCTGCAATTGACGCCGCCTGTGACAAAAGACGCCAAACCAGCAAAGCCAGCACCTGAAAAAAAGAATAAAAAATTGCTCTTTATTGCGGGATCCGTCTTGCTTTTTCTGCTCTGCTTGGCCGGATCTCTTATCTGGTACTTCGCAGGCAGGAGCGCCTCTGGCGGAGAGGTTGTCTCTGAAGCGGAGATGGCGAACAGAGTCCGTTTGCTCACCATGCGCAATGTTCGGCAGTATATTGTTGACAACGAGAAAATCGGCAAAGTGTTCGTGATTGAAGGCAGGGTGGTCAACGAATTTCCAGAGCCGAAAGAGCTGATCACCGTTGAAGGCGCAATCTACGGCAAGGATAAGCGCGTCATTGCAACGAAGAAGCAGCGCTGCGGAACCCAGCTCTCTTTGTTCCAGCTTCAGGTACTAAGCGAGAATGAGATGGATTCCTTTCTGAACAATAAAATGGAGATTTTGACCAACAATATCAATCTCAAGCAGGGAGCGGAAGTGCCCTTTATGGTTTTGTTTTACGCTCCCCCAGATGATGTTGCTGAATTTGGGGTACGCATTGTGGATGTAAAGGATGTGCCTGTGCAGGTGCGCTAAGAGAAACAGCCGTAACCCCGCTCGCCCCTAGAAAAAACACTGTTCTCGCCTTCGTACTGCCTTCAGCTTGTGACAATACGCGCAAGCTGAAGGCCATTTTTTTTAGCTGTCCTGGGTACCCGTCCCATGGATGCGCCCGGTCCCGTGAGTTACCCTGATAGGCGGAAGATCGGCCATAACTGGTCGGCATGGGAAGAATCACTGTGATGCCAAGGAATGGAACCGCTCGGCAAGGCTATCGGATATTGGCAACGGTACTATGCGGTTTGTACATCTCATCGAAGCGTAGCAGCGTAAGCAAAGTTCGCGTCTACCGTCTGAGAAATAGCATACGATCGTCTGAAAGGCGCGCAGCGTACCCCGTGAGCGCGCTCACGCAACTGAGCTATGCGTGGCACGCTTAACTAGTAGATCGACAAAGGCCGTATTTTCAGTGGGAGAGATAGGCCTAGCGCAGGATGTACGTCGCATCACACTATGAACAGATGAGCGGATACAAAAAATTATGGATCGAAAATACTAGCGATGGATGTCTATGATTGCTTCAAAAATTGAATAAGATCCTCCAACCATTTATCACATGGTTTATCGATTGGTGCTATTTCTACTCTTTTTTGGCAAAATGATTCTACAAGTGCATTTAGCCAAAGATATGCGAGATTTTGTTTAGTTTTAAGGTCTAGTCCCTTTGTTTCGTAATCAATCCATTGATCAAAGGTAAATAAATAGATTTTAGTCCCTGTATCAAATTCAATTTCTTTTTTCTTTTCAATAATATCTTTTCTAAGATCCAGTTTTGAATCTACAATAAATCCAGCAATTTTAAGCTCAGGGTTTATTGTAAGTTTATCTTTTAATTCTTCAAGTTCATCTCTTAAGTAGGGGCTGCCGTATTTTGCATCCAATGATTCTACTATTATATTAATTCTTGCTAATTCAATATCACCAATATTTCCATGTTTTTTATTCGCTGACCTCAATTGTGATAAAGGTACTAATTTCAAGTCAGAAAGTAAATGCATTTCTTCTTTAGCTTGAAAAAAGCTGTGTATCGAAACCTCAAATGCTCGAGCTGAATATGGAGTGTTATTAAAAAAGTTAAATATTATTGATTTAATATTATCAAAAGATTCATTAGAATATTTTTTTGTTAACAGTAGGCATTGTTCAACTTTTTTTTGAAAAATATCTTATTTGTTTTTCAATAGAGATACTATGTAGTCAATTGCTAAATCTGCATTCAATGACTTGTCTTCTATTGCGTCTACTATAAGCATCCAATCATTAAATGGGCCTTGAATTTCTGCATTATATAGAGTTGAATATGGATAATTTTCTGCAATACTTCTAGTCATAAGTAAATCGTATGAATTTAATTTAAGTAAGCCATATTTACGAAGAAAAGGTGTAATAAAATTTGAATCAATAGCTCTCATAGAGCTCCAGTCAACCCCTGAAAAATGACCTTTGTTACTGCATCCCTTATGTAACCGTATACATTGTTCTGGGCATATATCTTTAATTACAATCTGCAAAAAAGTTAATCCAACTAAGGCTCGTCCTAGTTCACTTGTTACGCTATTGGTAATATTTTCTAATAAAATTTTACTCTCTTGGCTCAGTTCTGATAAATCTTTTGACTCACAGTAATTAATTTTATCTTCAAGATATCCTGATAATAATTTTTCATTTATTAAGTCATATCTTTTTCTTGTTTCGTTACTTTGTATGCCTTGACAAAAGATTTGTTTTTTATTATTTGTATGTATATCTATATAATTTTCTTTCATAAATATATTCCTAAAATAGCTTTTTTTGTATTAAATTAATTTTATTTGGGTATACTATGTAAGATTATAAAATAAAAATATAGCGAATACGTGTGTCGCTCATCCAGTTGTGGAATGCGCCTTTCGTATCCCATCACTGGATACTGTGGAAGATATTGAAATACTATACATGGAGCTATTCTATCGGTAGATTTTCTTAGAAAATTATACTCTGAATAGTCAACAAATCCCCGAATTTGCAGGGTGCGCCTTCCCCGCCTTTTGGACGGGGTATGAGGCGCTTTTGTTTAATCTCTGGGGGATTACTGGTTATTCCTGAATAATTTTGTTGATCAGCGTGTTCACGATGGCCGGATTGGCTTTTCCTTTTGTTTCGCGCATAATCTGACCGACGAAAAATCCTATGAGCTTTGTCTTCCCGTTTTTAAGGGCTTCTGTTTCCTTGGGATTTTTTTGCATGATGGCGCGCACAAGGCTTTCAAGTTCAGAAGAATCGGAGATTTGGGCAAGACCGTGCGAGGCAATATAGTCCTTTGGTGATTCCCCGCTTACGAGCAGATCTTCAAAAATATCATTGGCAATTTTGGTGCTGATTGTGCCGCTGTCAACAATTGTGACGAGTTCGGCAAGATTTTTTGCCTGCATAGCCCAGTGAGAGGGGCGCAGATCCGTCGCCTGTGCGTTGGCAATTCGTGACATGGGGCCAAGAATATAGCTCGCAACCTTGCGGGGATTTGCGCTCTGAGCGGCCTCTTCGAGAAAGTCGGACAACTCTTTATTTTGTACGAGAATTTCGGCCTCAGGCTCGGGGAGACCTGTCATGTCCATGAAACGCTTGAGCCGTGATGCCGGAAGCTCGGGAATTTCTGAACGCCACTTGGCCATTTCTTCGTCGGAAATGGTTATCGGGATAAGATCGGGGTCGGGAAAATAGCGGTAGTCGAATGCTTCTTCTTTTGAGCGCATGGCGGCAGTCGTGTTGTGGACCGCGTCAAAAAGCCGGGTCTCCTGCACGACTTCGTGACCGTCTTCAAGAACATCTTGCTGCCGTGCTATTTCCACTTCTATGGCCCGCTGCACATTGCGGAAGGAGTTGACATTTTTCAGCTCAGTTCGAGTGCCTAGTGTCGCTGACCCCTTCGGTCGTATGGAAACGTTCGCATCACAGCGGAAGCTGCCTTCCTCCATATTGCCGTCACAGACATTGAGGTAGGTAACTATCCCGTAGAGTGTCTTGAGGTAGGCGACCGCTTCCTCAGCGGATCGCAGATCCGGTTTTGACACAATTTCGACAAGAGGCGTCCCGGCTCTGTTTAAGTCAACATAGCTCTGGTTTTCTGCCGGCGCGTGTATGTTTTTGCCGGCATCATTTTCCATGTGGATGCGGGTAATACCGATCTTTTTTGTCTGATTTTTTACGTTGATTGTCAGGTAGCCATGCTCGCACAGAGGGAGATCAAACTGGGAAATCTGATATCCGCAGGGGAGATCTGGATAAAAATAGTTCTTCCGGGCAAAGACGGAGGCCTGATTGATCGTGCAGTTTGTCGCAAGACCTACCAGAACGGCGTAGTGAATGGCCTCATGGTTGGGAACTGGCAGTGAACCTGGAAGGCCTGTGCAGACCTCGCAGACATTGGTGTTCGGGGCAGCACCAAATTTGTTAGGACAGCTGCAGAAGAGCTTGGAGGCTGTTTTTAATTGTACATGAACCTCAAGACCGATAACAGCTTCATAGGTCATTGTGTGATCGCTCCATGAAATCTAAACTGACTGGTGTCGGGTACCCCTCCCTCTTCATAGCGGACGTAAATACGGTTCTGCACAAAAGTTTGGCGCAGCGCACAGCAGGAAATCGTATCAGAAGTGCGAGCGTACGCCAGAACTCTCCCTAAGTACATCAGAAGCAGTGCGCAAGACCTGTGTATCCTTTTTTTCGGCCTTTGAAGACAAAGAGGCTAAGCGAAGGGGCATGAACGGAGGACAGGAAGTGAAAGAGGCCGGTGTATCAGTCGTATACTCCGGCCAAAAAAATTCTTGCGGGTAGATGTCTTTCGCATCATACGGAAGCGAAAACAGTCAGCGCCGTATGTGTGCGTCAAAATACTTGCCGACCCCGTATTCTCCCCTGCGGAAGAAACGTTTTGGGTCTGGGCCGATGATCTGCATTTCTGGATTTTTGTTTTGCACATCAAGGGCTATCTTCATTTCCTTGGTGCAACCGGTCGAGTATGTTGAGTCCTTACCGGACCAGATCGGTGGTACCTTCCGGCCGAGAAGAGCGAAACTCTGTTCAATATCTTCTGAACTCTGGAAGCGCCAGATATCAATTTCGCCGCTGCGCTGCACACGTTCCCACATGTACATTAAATCGTCACCGTCCATCCCAGGCACAAAGTATTCTGCAGGATTGATGATCAGGACGTTTTCCAGTTTTTTGCGCAAATCGTCCACAAAGACCGTTGCCAGGGAAATCGCAAGCGCTGTTTCGCCTGGAATGCTTCCGATAATGCAGCTGAAAAACATGACGGTTTTTTTTGCCCTGTGGGCATCGCGCATTGTGGCTATGATTTCTTTTGCCCTGTCACTTATATCCTGTTCACTGAATTTGTGTGATTTTGCAGAATGCTCTTTTTTTACGATGTGAAAACCGTCCGAATCGTGCCAGAAGCAGACTATGTCGCGCGTGAATTCATGGCTTGTGTCCAGAAAGATGTCTTTCGCCCGCCAACCGTGGGCAAGAATGCAGTCCGCCTCTTTCCAGGCCCGAGCAAAGGTGACGCTCACACGATAGAGGTTGAGGCGTTCTCGGGTTCCGTCACTAATGATGATGAATTTGTGAGCCTTGAGTTCTTTTAGAAGTTCGTTCTTGCTTACATCGTTTTGTTCTAGGATTTGGGCGTCCTTGCAGTATTTCGCGAAAATCGGGTCTTCCTGCACGTCCGCGATCGTCGGCGCCATAAAATAATAGTTTTTCTTGACGGCATAGATCAGTTTGTTCCCCATGCGTCGAAGAGCGCGGAGAATACGAAGTTCGAAGAACGTGCTGCCGTCCGGATCGGCAAGAACTAAGATTGTCGCCTGTTTTTTTCCACTCTCCGTGAAGAGTGCCGGAAGAGATCCCGCACGGTTTTCAGCTTGGGCAAAGGCTGCGCGCACTGTATCCGAGCTAGGTGGTTCATCTGCCCACTGCGGTGCAAGAAGGGTCAGAGCAAAGAGGCGGACAAGCTCAAGTCCGTTGAGATCTTGGCGGATTCCGGCAATTGAGGGGGGAAGCTTGTGGTGAACAACGGCATCCAGCGCCTCCTGGATTTCTTTCGAAAGATACAGTGCTTCATGCTTTGTACGAGCCATTCTGCGTGGCTCAATCCAGGGATCAGAGATTGTGCCGAAAGCCTGCTGGGTAATAAGATCCGTCATCCGCTTGACCAGGCGGGAGGGGAGCAGTGTTTTTTGAGCCGTGTACTGCTGAAACCTGAGACGGAGGAACTGAAAAAGACGTCGACGGATGATTGCGTCTGAGATGCAGTGTTTTGTTATGCTGACAATGATACGCCATGCCCGGTTGTACTGCTGCTGCAGTTCTTTCGCGTTTTTCTTGTCGCAGAGCATCCTAAAGCTCGTATCCGAGCAGGGAAGGTATATTTGGCCTTTCTCAAGCTGGACCATGAATTCGAGCTGTTCCTGACTCGCAATCAGATGGGGATTGAGGGTATAGGCCAAGTTGTTGTCCATGAGCATGCTGTAGAACCATGCATCAAAGACGGTATCTTGACCAAGCTGAATATCACGAACTCGACTCGGGTACGTCACGCTGACCCCTTCAGATTTGTTCCAGGACAAGTCCGCGGGTGCGGATTCGTTCGAAGAACGTCGAATCGGAGGAAAGAACGTGGAGCGACTCTGTCTCACCCTTTATGGTTAAGAGGTCGCCGCGTTCAAGGGTATAGCCCTCTTGGCCGTCAACAGTGAGATAGGCGTCTATCGAACTGTCCTCGACAAGCAAGCGAAAGACAATATTGGCTGGAAAAACCATTGGTGAGACGGAGCGCATAAAAGGACAGATCGGCGTGAAGACATAGGCATTGGTGCGCGAAAAAAGAATCGGCCCTCCCGCAGAGGCCGTGTAGCCGCTGCTGCCCATAGGGGAGGCAAAGATGATGCCATCGCAGCGTAGAGAGCCCATAGGTTCGTTGTTTATGCTGATGTTGACGCTCACAAGGCGGGCCAAGGCTCCGTGGCTTACGACAACATCATTGATTGCATTGCCCTGCTCAAGAAGCGCCGCATGCCGAGTCAGAGACCATGAAAGGGTCATGCGTGACTGCAGGGGGATTTCATTGTTGAGACAGGCCGTCAGTTTTTCTTCCCAGTTTGACTGGTCAGCGATCGTGAGAAAACCCACAGTGCCGAAATTGATGCCGATCATGGGAATGTCCTGACCGGCGATAAGACGTCCGACACCAAGCATAGTTCCGTCGCCGCCAAGAACGATGGCCAAGTCAGGTCTTTTGTCAAGGCCGTAGAGCGAAAATTCCTCTGCAATGCAGAGTTGCGACGAGTGGCCCCTCGCTGTCAGCCATTCCTGAAGCATACGGGAAAAAGCAAGAGCAGGCGCATGTCCTGTTTTTGCTATGAGTAGGATGTGATTATATTTTTGCATACACAAGGCTTTTACGGTATCTTAGAAGCTCCCGCAAGTGCAGTAGCCGTATTCCGCTGTATTTCTATCACTTTTTTTCTCGCTTGCAAGCCCTGCGGCAAAGAGTCGGGGTGCAAGCAGTGTTCTTGAAATGCTACAAATTTTTCCGCGTGTACGGATTGCAATACTATCGTTCAACAGTGGACGCAGACCTTCATCTGCCTCTGTAGTCAGTGATTGCAAAAAGGAAGCAAGAATGCCTTAAGCAACTGAAAAGCTTATTTCTTTGGTACTCCCGAGCTTGACCGATAAAGTAATCCGTACACGCGGAAATTTTTTGGGTCTGAAAAAAGGCGCAAACATTGCGTCTCTTCTCAGCCTCTCCTTTTTGAGGCAGTTTTTGTACGTCAACGTGTAGCTGCCCGTCTGAACTGCCACAATTGCGCTATAGGTTTGCTGCGAAACTGCGCAAAAAGAGAGCGTGGTGATCGTCTGTGTACGCTTACTTCTCTACGAGACACAGAAAGACTGGATGAATCCAAGGGAGTACGCATACATCCCGCTCAACTCAAGTTATCCTGCAGCCACAAATGAAGTTCTCGCTTTTGACGCCAAAAGGCCTGTAGAACGCTTGCTTGTACATACGGCGTGGAAAGTTTTTTTTGGCCGGAGTATGGCTATATGGAGTCGAGCCGCATTCCTTCTGATCTTCCAAAAAGATCCTTTGTCGCGAAACAGGTCCCCTACGCGTAATGATTTTCCACCAAACCCCAAGAGCCAGCTGTTTCAATGACAGATTATGGGCGCAACCGTTTTGCCCCTGAGTATAGTTGCAAGTTTGCGCGGGGCGCAAAGGCTACGAACGCGACCAGATAGCGTCCAGGCTCAAAAAAAATACCCGTTCTTCTGACACTAAGCGAGGAGAGACCAGTCTTTCTCTGCGGTTTTGGTCTTTTTGAGGATGTCTGGGTGCGCGTTTTTGTTCATGGGGTCCGAATTTGTCACAGATCCTCACAATGCCTGCTGTTTTGTGCAGTCCTGGTATGAGGCACGTTTGCGGAAGAGGGCTATGACGCGCATCTCTTTAAGGAGCAGAGGGGACGATCTGCGTTCTGGTCTTGGCCAATCTGGATTTTCTGCTTCCGCCTGCAGGTCAGAAAGACCGCGAGCGGCTCGTACTCAGCGTCAGAATGATTCTTCCCGCGACACGGAGTTAGCCCTGCGGCAACCAATTGAGGCCGCTTGCCTTAGGTTGCCTAGGGAAAATCATTATGCAGCTGGGTATAGTACTGGCCTACTGTACCTTGCTAAGTTTTGGCGAAACTCCTGCGGTCAGGAAAAAATTGACATTTTTAGTGCCGAAGAGACCCAACAGGATTGCAGCCCTATTTTTTCAACCGTCTCATCTTTGGCCTATGTACACGCGATCTAAGGCATACTCGTACAAAGTAAAACTTTTTTTCTGCCCAAAGTAGACACAGGATATCAAAGCTCTCGCAGCCTGCATCCTTGACGGGGATCCGGCACAGGAGGCTGTCCAGACAATACGCGCCTCTCTTGTCGATGCTATAGTGACAGAGTGCCTGGATACACTTTGTTACGCTTCTGTCAGAGGGTGACGCAAAGGCGATACCCGGTTCCTCATGCTTGAGCGCATTGTAGGCTATTCCCCTCGAGGCGGACCCGCTACTTGGTCTGCAGATAGTTGGTCTTTGTGGAGACTATGCTTTTGCACTGTGCTGGATGCAAGCGACGATATTCTTCCAGGCATTCCCGAGGGAACTCCGCCAGGTTACTGGGCTGCCGACACTTGCCTCCAGTCAGCTGAAAATTGCCAGAAGCGATGCGCTCCATCTTTTCGGGCAGGAGATCGTAGTGCGGGACGCGTTGGTTGAGGGGAAGAGAAGCCGCAGCGGTTAGATACCTTGTGGAGGATAGGGCCCTCTGTATTACAATTCGAGAAGTTGATTGCATGAGTGCCCACACCGCACTGTGAACGTATCTGGCATCTCTGCCATAAACTTCTCCAGTCTCTTACAAACAACCAGTAGAATCGTAATAAGACGCTCAGCCCCTTTTTTGAAGCGTCTTTTTGCCTATGTATGCCCGTGACGGAAAAAAACCGGCAGAGCCGATACATCTTGTCGATGAAAGCGATGCGAACGGGAGAGTTGGCAGCTTTATCCATAGATTTGCTCAAAAGATCTCTGCCAAGATTAAATAGGCCAAGCCTGCTCTCAGATCACGATCTCGCAGGCTGATTGAGAGGCACTTTTTGATACGAAGCGTGCCAAGGAAGATGTGTCTATCGCGAATCCACCATACACTATCGTGTCTTGAAGACCTCGACAAAAACACTGCTTGGCAAGTACTTTGCCTCTCTTGAAAAACGGTTTTATTCAAGAGTCACTGTCGCCCTATGTACGGCACACTCTTTTAGGATCGACAGGGGATCCAGATAGCTTGTTGTTTTGGACTAAAAAGCCCGCAGACGATCGTTCAATCCCTGCGGTGAGAGCTGAACTCCTCGTGATATGGATCAGCTATACTCGGCGTCACAATGATTCTTCCCTCGACACAAAGTGAGTCCTGTGGGTGCCGGCAAATTGAGGCCCCTTTCCTTTGGCTGACAGGGAAACTCATTATGCGGTCGCGTATACTTGCGAAACTGGAGAGAGACAGTACACCCTGATTCTTTGTGGCTTGCGAACGTGAACTCTATTTGTCAATCCGTACACGCGGAAAAATTCATTGGAGCCAATAGGCTACTGAAGGAGGATCTGATGCAGTGTGCTCTTATGAGCAGAAAAAAGGCGTATTTGGCGAAGTACGCCTATAGTAGAGGGGTATCGTGGAAGAAAAGGCTGATGGCATGTTTGCTGCCTCTTTTTGTACTCTTGGTGTCACCTGTGGATAGCTCCTCAGAGCTTGTGAAGCAAGCAAGGGATTGTGAGAAGAGTGGCGCGTTTGTGACTGTCAAGAATTCTGTGGGAAGAAGTTTTCAGATCGAGACGATGGCTTATGAACATTTCCTGCAATTTCAAAAAGCCATGAAAACTCATGGAGTCCAGGTAGAATTGGATTCCGTCTACCGCAGTGCCGCCAGAGGGCAGGAATTCGGCACGAACTCCGTAAAAAAATATGTGCTTGTACATGGCGATTCGCAAAAGAACACTGAGCTGGCAGAAGACCTCTGTCTTGTGGTGGATGCGCAGGGCAGTGACGACAATGAAGAGATCGTTCAAAAGCTTCACCAGGAACTGTCACACTACGGCTTTCTCCTGCATTCTCCGTTAGGCGAGGAGAGTGGAACAATGAGCCAGAGTGCGGCGGAAGAGCAGGTGACGGCTCATGAGGAGTCTTTGAAACTGCGAGCCCATGACGTCGAGAACAAGAGAATTACAGACGACAGGTATGACAAATCACTGGCAGTCAAGTGCCTGAACGGAACCTTTGTTGGCAAGAAGACAGAGAATATTATTGCCTACAGGGGGATTCCTTTTGTCGGCAAGCAGCCTGTTGGCACGCTTCGCTGGAAAGCGCCGGTCGCCTGCGTTCCTGATGACGGCGTCTATGAGGCGTATTACAATGCGAAAAGCGCTTACGGGAATGGGAAATTAGAGACAGGCTCCCTATACTATCAGGATGAAGACTGCTTGTACCTGAATATATGGAAGGCGGACGAGGCGCCTTCGGGGAAGAAGCCTGTCATGGTATGGATTCACGGTGGCGCGTTTGAAGCTGGCGGGACTAATGATCCGATGTTTGACTGCCACAATTTCGTGAAAGAGAATCCAGATGTTATTGTCGTAACCATTGCGTACAGGCTTGGCGTCTTTGGTTTCTTCCATCTGTCCCACCTGCCAGACGGCAAGGAGTATCCAGACGCACAGAATTTGGGGCTTATGGATCAGATGATGGCATTGGAGTGGATTCATGAGAATATTGACAAATTCGGCGGTGATCCCAACAATGTGACGATCTTCGGACAATCTGCGGGTGCCGCAAGCACAACGCTGCTGCCTCTGATTAAAGGTTCTCATGCGTATTATAAGCGGGTCATTGCCCAGAGCGGTGCCCTCAATCAGACGCGATCTCCAGAAGAAGCAATACAGTGTACGAATGAAATAATGGCAATACTCGGTTGCAAGACAGTTGCCGATTTGCAAAAGGTCGATGCAAAGAAGCTTTTGGAGAAATCAGACATTCTCTCTATGCGTCAATTTCCAGAAAGAGACGGAAAGTATCTGCCTTTTGAGATGTATGAGGCGTATGCAGACGGAGCGGCGAAACACATAGATTTTCTTCTGGGCTGCACCAAGGATGAAATGAACTACTTCGTACATAGCTATGGAGTGGAAGCGTTCAAAAAAATGGCCGCTTACCGCAAGGCGAACGTGTTTGCTAAGATGACGGACAAAGAAAAGGAGCGTATCGAGAGCTTCTGCAACGATATTAAGGGAGAAAGTTACGAAGCCGATAGCCGTCTCTTTAGCCAGATCTGGTTTAACGCCCCGATCTTCAAACTGGCGGAGAGTCAGACAAAGTCCGGCGGCAAAGTGTACACCTATTATTTTACCCCAGAATCCTCTTTGCCGATAATGAAATGCGGACATTCAGTAGAGCTTGCGGGGATTTTCAATCATCCTGAGATGACCGACGAGACGGGAAGAATATTTGACAAGACCTTCTCAAAGACCATGCGCACAATGTGGGTTCAGTTCGCAAAGACCGGCAACCCATCGCTTAGCGCGGACATGTCCCCGGACGGCAAGGCAAAGGATTGGCCACTCTACGACCTAGAAAACAAGCGTGTGATGGTCTTCGATGAATTTGATATCCATCCAGAAAAGGAAGCAGAGAGGAAGATCGTTGATTGGGATAGGACGTATTTCATGACCAAATACTATATGTTTTGACAGGACCAATCACGAAAGAAATTCATCTGCCATGCGCTATCTGCCCAAAAAACCTTGAGGAGCAGCAACAAGGTATTGTGACATTGCAGAAATATTCGACCTTTGTGCCTGCCCCAGAAAATTCTAGGCCTCAATGGTGTGAAGCCCCATTGAGGCCAAGGAACTGTAAAAAGGTATCATGATATTTTTGTCGAAACTGGTAGACAGTTTCGACAGCAGAAATGAATGTCATTTTTAATAAGCCCTGGCTTTGTGTCTGCCTTCAAAATCCTCGGGTTAACCTTAAGCTTTTTTCGGCAGATAGCATTACTCTTCCAGGTATACTGCCGTACTGCTACGGAATTGGCAGAATGCCATGCCCCCCAGCTCAGACGCTGGAAAAATCTATTTGCCGGGGTATCTTACCCGTTCTCAAGGAGGGTTCTGTTGGTAGATTTCTGCGGGAAAATGCTCAACTTACGATTTTACAGATCCCAACGAGAGCCTTCTGTCTCCCTTTTTCAGATCGGGATTCTCGTCAGGTAGCCGCATCACGGTTTATCAGCATTGCAGGGAGGTACAGCTCATCAAATCGTATCATTGGCGATCAAGACAGCCTTCCGCCGCTCGCGAGATCTCTGCTGAGTCGGCATAGAGCGCGTATTCCACCGTACCATGTGACATACTCCAGCCAGAAATGAACTGACATATTTGCGAACGAGAGTCAGCACTCAAGTCTGGTATTGTCAAATCAAAGGTATCCGCTCACGGTGTACGGTGGAATGCGCGATCTATGCAAGCCTTTCTGGTATCTCTAATGGTAGAATGCGGACTTTGTCGGTTCTGATACGATTCGAAGAACTATAAATGCCGCGTAGCACCGGTGACCCGTGAGTGGATACAGTATGCCTTAAAACTGGTTTCGACTACAAATCCATCTGGATCAACGAATATTCTTCTTTTAGCTTCTAAAAGTCATTACAACACAGTCGTTTAGTAAGC
>JAFTDR010000017.1 GCA_017454105.1 Desulfovibrionaceae bacterium
AAAAACCAAGGGAACTACGTTTAAATCAAAATTTAAGTCACTGCGGATACGAAAGAAGTACAAGCAAGCGTTGATTGCAATCGTCCATAAAATGGTTGTTTGCATCTTTTGCGTTTTAAAGAGAAAGACAGGATACGTAGACCCACAAATCAACTATGAGCTTGAGAGTGCCGCGAAGAATGCACGTCGGTGGGTAAAAATTCTTTGCGCACTTCCTAATTGGAAGGTTGCCGCCACCGACCTCATGAGCGGTGAGAGCTTTCAAAGTGCCGCTCAAACTGCGTAAGACTACAAGGGCGCGGTAAATCCGCAAAAATTTCCGCGTGTACGGTTTAGCATTCTATCGGTCAAGCTCGGGCATCCCAAAGAACCAGGCTTTTCAGTTGCACAGCATCCCAGCTTCCTTTTTGCAGTCACTGACAAGAGAGGCAGATGAAGGTCCGCGTCATGAGAAGTTCAGCGTCCGCTGTTGAACGATAGTATTGTACTTCGTACACACGGAATGTTCTTACTCTTCAGCTCTGCTTCCCAATCAAATGTCACGGTGAAGCAGAGCTTTTTTTTTCTTCATAAACCTCGCTTAGGCGTTGCGCGCTTAAGGGGTGGATCACGTTGATCGGAATATCCACCTGCCAAACAAAGAAGGCTTTTGCCTTTCAGAAAGCTCGCCCGCCACAGCTTCGGCAACAAAGCCGCAATGGGCTGGGAAACGTTTTTTGGGAGAAGGCGCGAGCAGGCAATTGATCAAGACCTGCGCACTCACAAGAAAACGGTCGACTGTATCAAGAAGACAAGAGAGGCATCCCTGGAAGCTTTTTTCATCTATGAGAACGCTTGGCGTTCTTATACTCCAGCCAGAAACAAAAAGACATTTTTGCGAACGTGATCCAGCGCAGAGTCTGGTATTTTCAACCACAAGTTGCAATTTTTTTTCTGACCGTAGTATAAGCATCTGTACACCTATGCGTAGATCTCACCCCAGCGGTAGAGGCAATCAAGGACCTGCACTAACGCTTTTCCTGAATGGGAGAGTGAATACTCCACATGGGGAGGGACCTCATTGTACTCTGTGCGCACCACAAGACCACTGGCTTCCATTTCTCGAAGGCATTTTGCGAGCATCATATGGCTGACGCCAACAGCGTGCCTTTGGAGTTCGTTAAAGCGCATCGCGCTTTTTTTGGATAAAAACCAGATAATGGGAAGTTTCCACTTGCCTTCAATAATCTCAATTGCGCGGAGGAGCGGACACTTGTCATCGTAGATGGGAATGGCGGACGTTTTTTTAGTGGCGTGCTTTTTCATGGCAGATAAGGTGGTTAGAAAATTGTGCGTACTTGTTCAGCCGTGCGGTAGGCGTTATTCTGCTGACGTTCTTTTCTTTTTTTAGCAGTGCGCCGTTTCTCGTTTTGCAAGTCTTCCCTTTTTGGCTGAACACGACAAAAAGCGGCGGTACTGCAGGGATGCGTATGAAGACAATATTTGATGCAACCACCTTGAGAGGACGTACGCTGAAAAACAGGGTATTCCGCTCAGCGACATGGATGGGCATGGCCGAAAACGGCTGTGTGACGGATGAAATTGTTAGCATGTATCAGAAACTTGCTCAAGGGCAGGTGGGCGGGATTCTTACTGGTTTCACCTCCGTTGTTCCTTGGGATGGCGAATTGCCTGGGGCTCTTCGTTTTTTCGAGCCTGAACACGTGAAGGGCCATAAACGGCTCACCAGGGCTGTGCATGACTGTGGCAGTCTCATTTTTTTGCAGGCTGCCATGCTTGATACTTTTGTTCCTTCAGGGCGGGCTGTGCCTGTCAATGCCCTGACCCTGAGTGATTTTGCAAACATAGCTGAAGCGTATAAAAAAGCGGCCATACTCGCTGTCGAAGCAGGCTATGATGGCCTTCAGATCCATGGGGCCCATTTTTTTGGGCTCAGCAAGTGCCTCAGTCCGCTGTGCAATCAGCGCAATGATACATACGGCGGATCGGCGGAACGGCGCGCCAAGATTGTTCTCGACATTTTGCAGGCCGTCCGTCTTGTTGTGCCAAACGACTTTATCATCCTCATAAAGATCAATTGTTCTGATTTCACGGAAGGTGGCCTCTCAGAGAGTGATTTTTTAACCACGTCTTTGCTGCTCGCCAATGCCGGGATTGATGCCATCGAGGTGAGCGGCAACTACACCTCTCGTCCGCATATACGGGCAGGAGTCAATGAAGCGTATTTCAGAGAGGCGGCTGTGGCTCTCAGACAAATCACAACATGCCCGATTCTCTTGGTTGGTGGTTTGCGAAGTCTCGATCGTATGAATGCCCTCGTGGATCAGGATGATATCACGTATGTGTCGCTTTCGCGGCCTCTTCTTTGCGAACAGAATTTGATCGCTCGGTGGCAGGCGGGGGATACGAGACCTGCCCGCTGCATTTCCTGTAACTCCTGCTACCATACCGAACATCATCAGTGTATTCTGCACAAAGGTGGCAAAGAAGAGGATGCATGAGATCTCTGTTCCAACCGATCGCGGCGTCCTGCTCAATGGCGTCCTTTTTTCCGCTGCCACAAAAACGAAAACAGTTGTCATTGCCATTACGGGCATCCACGGTAATTTTTATTCCAATCCCTTCTATTTTACCGTTGCTGAGACGCTGACCAAAAACGGGATGGATTTTATCTACGCCCAGACCTGCGACGCTTTTGGCCGCCTTGAGACGTACAATGTAAAAACTAAGAAAAATGAAGTCATTGGCTCGTGTAATGAAAATTTTGATGACACAAACGACGATGTGGGTGCCTATGTGCGTTTCGCCGTTGCGTCGGGCTACACGCAGATAGTTTTGGCTGGGCATTCTCTT
>JAFTDR010000182.1 GCA_017454105.1 Desulfovibrionaceae bacterium
AGGTGCTTTGCAGAATCGTCTGGAAAATACCATTTCGAACCTCACGACACAGGCCGAGAACTTGCAGGCATCGGAGTCACGGATTTCTGACGTTGATGTGGCGACGGAAATGACGAACTTCGTGCGCAACCAGATTCTGACACAGTCAGCGGTGGCCATGCTTTCGCAAGCGAACAGCATGCCCCAGATGGCCATGCAGCTTATCGGTTAGTGTTTTGCGATGTGACCGCAATAGAAAAGAGCCCCGGATTATCCGGGGCTCTTTGTGTTTTCTTGCCTGTACTTGGAAGAGGATATTCTACGGGGGCGGCTTGTGCTAAGCCAGTGAGCCTTATGGGGAAACTGTGTGCCCTTGGGAAGTCAGGTCCTCTATCTGTAGCTGACAATAGAGCATTTTCGGGAAGCAAGATCCGCTAACTGTTTGTACGCCCTCGCCGGCATTCTGGCGTACGTAGCGGCGAAAGCAGCCACATGGCTCGCAGGGTTTGCGCGAGGACCAAAATTTGACAATTGGCACACACCGAAGTCCGTGCGTGAGGAACAGTGCGGCGAAGGGTGCAGTGATGCTGAAATGTTGAACCGTTGAGCGAAATGTGCGATAAAGTGTTGTAAGAGGAGCAAATATTGGTCAAACGCATCATGTATGGTTGGCGCAACCGCATTTTTCCAACCTAAGCCCGACAAAGTCCTTGGTTTTGTGGGTGGTCTGATTTTGATATTTCTTGGTCACGTTTTTCAGGAGAATGAAAATGACAGCTAACACATGGCTTTATCTTGTCAGTGTTATGTTAGGGTTATTCGTGGCCCTTGGCATAAAGAAAGGCTGGCTCAAGTAGACACTCTCCAATTATCTCGAGGGCTCGCAGCAATGCGTCCCTTTCACCCCTCTACTCCCCCTGTAGCCAACTGTCGGCGAGGAAACGGTCTGCTCATACGCAGGCACAGCACTTGATCCGTGCGTAGCAGACACAGGAAAGCGCGTTATGCCCTCGCTGACACATCTACTCCATTGGGCATGGCAGACCAATAAAAGCTTGCGTGCCTTGACGGCGATCTCATTCAATCTGCGTGTCCATAATCGCATCACTTGATGCGTGCGGGCACTATGATATGGTGTTTACTGAAGACCTTTGTTGTGCGAGGAGGTGTATATGCCTGCAACATACGATAGCAGAGACATTGCGGCGTATATTGCGCAACAATGTCGCGATCAAGGAATTGCGTATAACAATACAAAGATTCAGAAGTTGCTGTACTGTGCTTACGGAATTTTACTTGCGAAGTCTGGCGAGCGAATTTGCGACGAGTACCCGCGTGTGTGGGACTATGGGCCTGTTTTTCCCAAAGTTTTCAAGTATATTTACAAGGGGAACGACATTGCTCAGTATTCCAACAGAATACGTGATTCAAAGCTTGACAATGACCAGTTATTGAAGGTGGTTGACCAGACCATTGCTACTTTCGGCCAGTACAGAGCGACGCAGCTCTCAGCGTGGACGCATAAAAAGGGTTCGCCTTGGTATAGGGCTGTCAACGGCGATAACGCCAACGAAGCTGCTGGCCTGTACGGCTTTATACCTGACGATTTTATTAGAGATTATTTTTGCGAAAGGGTACTGCCGTATGTCGAACGACAGGAGAGATGACGCTGATCAGCGCGAAGAGATCCTTAAAGCCGGTGATAGTTCCGAAGACGAACTAGCTTACATCAAGATGCTTAAAAAAAGAGCGCGCACAGTTCTTCACTTCATCAAACTTACAACTCTAATCTTGTCTGTCGTTTTTACCATATCCATTGTTGGCATATACTGCGGTCAGAAAACAAGTAGCCACTTTGAGTTGAAAATACCTGACTCTGTGCCAGCTGCCGCTAGCAAAAATGTAAATTTGTTTCTGGCTGGAGTATATATGTGTGGCACCTTGTTGCTCCCCTTGGGGGGATTGGCTTTGCACTGGAGATCTTGAGGCACTAAGAGGTCTCGCGATTACCATACGCAAATGACAGCCTATTTTTACCAAAAGCACTGAGTTATTCCACCCCATCAAGCTTGCTTGAAAGGGGGGGTATTGCCCGCTTCCCGCTGTGAGCTTTTCCAGCGGGCCATGCAGTTCCGATGCCGCGATTTATTGACAAGCTCTTGTATAAACCTGATTTCCCTGGTGTATGGTTGACTATACTCAAGCTAGAAACAAACTGGCATTTTTGCGAGCGTACGTCAGCGTATGGTCGGGTATTGTCAACTCCAAGTGACAATTTTTTTCTGACCGCAGTATACAAAGCAGCACAACGCTTCTTGTTGTACTGTCCAATTGAAGTATACTCACGACGCAAAAGATCTTCTTCATCTCCCCTGGGGCGTTGGGTGTATTGGTTATTGTAGGAAGAAGTGAGAAGGAAGATTTTATCCGTCGCGAGTATAACTCTATCTGGCTTTAGTGCGGAAAAGCAGTAGGCGCGAAGTACTCAGTCGTATGGGAGGCATCCGCGTTGCCTCTCATTCAGCAAAGGGGATGAGCTGATGTATACTCAAGCCAGAAACAAACTGACGTTTTTGCGAAAAGTTGTCAGATTGGAGTCAGATATTTTCAACTTCAAGTGATACTTTTTTTCTGACCGCAGTATAGTATCCACTGTGTGACACGCTGAGCGCGTGAGTGGGAGTCTCGTGACTTGTGCTGTCATAATTCCGATGGCCAGCCAGGGATTTTTTTGGGGAAGAGATACTTTTTTGACGCTGCCTCACGCGCTTTGGGTGGAAAGTTTTTTATCCTGCTCCTTTGTAGTGCAAGAATTGCTGCGCTTTGCGGAAGTTTTTTCATGTAGACAAATGGGATTGAATGACAGGATGCACCAGATGTGCGTCGCGGTGGGCAGGAAAATTGGTGCCGCTCTTTGGTATGCACATTGCATAAGGTACAGCGTGAGTCGAAATGGGAAAAAAAACACTCTGATGTCACATATCAGAGAAAACAAGATCAACACACCTCTGCGAGGCAGAGAGTTTGTACAATGTTCCCTCGGCACGACCGAGGAATCGGTGGTTACCCGCAGGGAAGCGGGTGTGCGTTGTGCGCCATCGGGCAAAAGCACATTCATGGAGGAATGTCATGTATATCAATAACAATTCAATGTCTGCCAATGTAGCCAATACTCTGACCAGCCATTACGGCAATCTTGCGACTTCAACACAACGCCTGTCAACCGGTCTCCGCATTAATTCGGCAGCGGACGATGCGGCAGGGCTTGCGATTCGCGAGTTGATGCGTTCTGATATAACGGCCATGCAGCAGGGTATACGCAATGCGAATGACGCGATTTCATTGTTGCAAACAGCCGATGGTGCGCTTTCGATCATCGATGAAAAGCTGATTCGCATGAAGGAACTGGCAGAACAAGCCGCAACCGGCACCTATGATTCAGTGCAGCGTTTAATGATAGATTCCGAGTATCAGCAAATGGCGTCAGAAATCACTCGTATCGCCAATGCGACAGATTTTAACGGAATCCATCTTTTGAACGGCAATCTTTCTTCAACTACCCACAATGGCTCAACTTTGGAGAACGCCAGCTCACCGGGTAAGATGAAGATTCACTTTGGGACGGGCAACGATTCGAGTGAAGACTATTACTACATTCAAATCGGCACAAGTACTGCATCAGCGCTTGGTCTTGGCAACAGTGCGAAGGCGGAGCACAATGGTCATAATATTTCGACCCAAGAAGCAGCGCAGAAGGCACTTGTAGCAATAGACAGAGCCATAGTCTCGAAGGATAAGATTCGTGCGCATTTAGGTGCTTTGCAGAATCGTCTGGAAAATACCATTTCGAACCTCACGACACAGGCCGAGAACTTGCAGGCATCGGAGTCACGGATTTCTGACGTTGATGTGGCGACGGAAATGACGAACTTCGTGCGCAACCAGATTCTGAC
>JAFTDR010000183.1 GCA_017454105.1 Desulfovibrionaceae bacterium
CGTGCTCCTTGTGGAGCAGAATGCCTGTGCGGCTTTAAAATTGGCCTCGCGGGGCTATGTTCTAGAGACAGGACGTGTTGTCCTTGAAGACAGTGCTGAAGCTCTTTTGGCCAATCCCAGTGTGCGCGAAGCTTATCTTGGAGGATAAAATTTTTTTGCAAAAAAAGACTTGCCATCACCTGCCTGTTGGGCTATCTTCTTTGACGGCAAGGTAGCTCAGTTGGTCAGAGCGCACGGTTCATACCCGTGTTGTCGAGGGTTCAAGTCCCCCCCTTGCTACCACTAGAAATTTCTTCAGGTTTCATTGACACCTTAAGTGCCCATGAAACCTGATTTTTTTTGTTTTGGCCTTGTATACGGTCCCATCCGATTCTAGCCCATCCAAACCCGAGAGGTGTATGGCCATGTTTGGGCCACCTTCAGCTTAACTTCATACATCTTTCGGAGGAAAAAAGTGAAAAAAATCAACATGTTATCTGACTCAGCAAATTTCCTGACGCAAAAAAATTTATGTTCATAACTCCTAGTACAGCCTCGGTTTACGAAAGCGTGGAAAAAAACATTAAGTTATCAGGTATTGACTGCTACTACAAAAAACAATATTTTATAAATATTTACATAGAGTTTTTCTTTTGTTCAGATATCCTGTATAAATGTAATATAAGTTTGGCTTTTTCAGATTTTTCATATTCCTTGGCCAATAAGAGGTCTAACTTTTATCAAACCTTAAGGCAATTTGTGAGAGCTAGGTCTTAAGATTTATCTGCAAGGCAGTCGCCGCCCCTTGCAAAATACCAAGATGAACAAAGAAAAGGGCTTGATACCAAGGCCTAAAGAAATCATGTCCGACCAGACCGTGGACAAAATAGGCAAAGCAGCCGAGCCAAAAGAAAAAGGCTAGGTGAGCAAGCTCTCTTTTCTGTCTTGCTATTTGAGGTCTGCGTAATATTTGGCAGACAAGGCGTCCCCCATGTAGAAAAAGGGCAAAAATCGGTAGAAAACAGAAGAGGCTTCCGATTAGGCCAGTTTCGCAAAGTACCTGCAGATAGACATTATGGGGATGGGAGAGGTTGACTAGCTCTGCAGGGGAAGTAGCGGCCAAGGGGAGACTTTGCACCGTTGGTCTGTACTGCCAGGCCCCAACACCGGTTAAGGGATCTTGGGCAAAGACCTTAAGGGCATAGCCCCAGAGAGTAAGACGGGAATCGTGGACAAGGCCGCTTAGGGAAAAACGCCCCTCTCCAAAGAAGAAAAGCAGGGCGATGATTGCAAGGGTTGGCAGGCCAAGATAGAGGGCGAGCTGCTTGCGGGAAAGCTTGGTCTGGTGGATGAGCAAGGAAAAGGCAGCTGTAGCGAGTGCCGCAAGGTATGAGGCACGGGAGCCGCCAAAGACAATGCCAAAGAGGGGCGGCAAAAGTAGGGCGCAAACTAAAAAACTGCCGATCCCCCGGCCAAAGCTTTGCCAAAGTTCACAGGCAAGAGCTAGGCAGGGAATACCGGCCAAAACCAGGTAACTGCCTACCCAGTACCAAGCCATGGTGCCGGTGAGGCGACCGGACAGAAGGGGGTCGCCATGGATAAGGTCATAGCCGGTTAAAGCTTGATGGACACAGGCCAGTCCCTCAAGGTAGCAGCCAAGAAGCAGCATCCAGGCCAGCAGACGGACTTTTTGGCGATTTTTGGCGCATTCAAGAGCCAGAAAGAAGACCATGAACTGTTTATTTAGGCCTCGGCCCACATGAAGGAAAGAATCAAGAGGTTGGTTAGAGGTTAGGATGGAAAAGATGAGGAAGAGGCCAAAGAGGAGAAGATAGCCTTTCCCTTGAAAAGCCTGGAGATTGGAGTTGACATAGTCTAGACGATAGTAGGCTAGAAGAAAGAGAAAAGAAATGGGGGGGAGCACCTCTCGAAAGCCATAGCCTGAGGCAAAGCCGACCAAATACGCACAGAAGGTGACAAACATGGCCTGAAAGCAAAAGTCAGGTGAAGCAAGCTTTAGACGCAGAAAGTCAAGAAACATGACCATCCTTGAAAAACCAACATGGCAGGTTGTTACCAAAGCAATAATGAACCACGCTTAGGCAAAGGAAAAAAACAGACGCAAAGACAAAGAAGGGAGGTTACCACACAAAGTAGGCCAAGGAGAGCTTTGGCGCTTTTTTGCTCTGCTTTAGGCCAGTGTTGAGGATTTATACTATTGCTGGCCAGGGCTCCTAGAACGTAAATGGTAAGGATTCCAATAAGCAGGGCCAAGAGCAAGGAAAAGATGGGGGCATAGCCTGTGTGGATGAGGCGCAGAAGTAGAAAAGCGTAGATGATGAAGGAAAAAGAGTAGCGCATGCCAAGCACAAAAGGGCGCATCACTTAGCTTTTTTTGTGCAATTGCTTGAGATGCCAGAAAAAATGGGCCAAAGGCCTAGGCAGGGCAGCTCGCTCAGTACTACACAGCAAAGCCAAAAGTGTGCGGAGACGCCCAAAAAAGGTGTGTGAGCTTTTGGCATAACCGGCTAGGCCTACTGGGTCTGGGGCGCGAAAAAGCACACGCTGATAGCTTGCATAAAGAAAGGGACGCCCTTCAAGCCTAAGCAACGCCAAAAGATCACGGATTTTTAGAGGCTCATGGCAGGTTTCTCCAGCCTCTCTGCGTACTGCCGCCATAAAAAGTTGCAGGTCAAATTGAGGCATGCTCATTATCCTCTCTTAAGTCTAGATCAAGTATTGGCTCTTTGCACTTTTCAAGTCTTTTGACTTATTTCAGGGTATTATCTTAAGTAAAATATTTCTGGTAGAATAGGTATAGATAATGCCACAAAAAAACTCTGTTTACAAGATTAATGTGAGAATAGCGCTTAGGTTGCACTGCTTTGTCCACATGTTTGGGACTTTTTTATCTTTTAGGCCAGCTTTTACACTTCAAGGTAAGCCTCAAGGCGCGTATGTCCTGAAAAGAGATAGTTGGTATCCTGGATCACTTCAAAGGAACTTGCTTTGTCCCACCAGTGGTAGCAGGTTTCTAGATGTGTTGTGCCCTGATGGGCGGCCAAATTGACGGTATAGTGACCTTGACCAAGGTTTAAGGCTGGGAAGGTAAAGCAACCGTGGCCTTCGCCTTCCACATCTTTGAGGGTGTGCAGAAGGGCTCCATTTACGCCAAAGACATCCTGACCAAAGCGATCGCGCAGCATGATGCCAAAGGTCACGTGTTTAACTTTTTGCAAGGCTTGGTAGGTGAAGTGAACGCAGAGGGGGGCCCCTGTGGGGGGTCACCCAATATGAGAATGAGGCAACAGGGGGATTGAGGTGGTCCGATAGGCGACTGATCCTTGACTGAAGCCGATCTGGTGGTTGACCGGATCTTGTTCGCGCCTCGAAAAAAGGTTTGAGAACGAAAGCCCCGTTGAAGGGGCATTTTTCATGATAAATGAGAACGGGAATGCCGTCACATTTGCCGAGATATCGGTGAGTGTGGCGGCATTTTTGTTTTTTGGGGACAAAGTCGTTGTTCCTCCCCCTGCTCTACCTATCTTGGAACCAAAGATGGAACGGGCGATGGCTCGCATACACTGAGATCATATGACTACCATGGCGTAATATATTTTTTAACTTGGAACTCAAATTTTTAGCTACGCAGTATTTTTTTGTGTTCCTAGTCATGAGGGGGTCTCCGCTGAAGGGACGAAAAACTTTCTCGGTCTACGAATCCCCCACACATATCTATCTGACTCTCAAGAGAGCGGATTTTTGCGTTTTTTGCCTCATTTTCTGCTCCTAAAGCCTTGATAACCTCATCTTTGGCCTTGATAACCTCATCCTTGGCGCACAGCAATTCTTCCAAAAGACGAATTTTTTCTGTCAAGGCTCCTTCTCCGTTAGCGCGAGGTTTTGTGGTTTCTGTATCGGTCCGTACAGTATCCTGAGGGCTACCCGTGGCGCTAGCGGCCTCATTCTCCTTTGATTTCATTTCACCTTTGCCCAGCAGGAGCCAGCTGGGTGAGACTGAAAATTGTACGCAAACGCGCTCCAAGACTTCTTGGTTTGGCAGGGATCGTCCGCATTCGTAGCTTCGCAGAGTGTTTGGGTTGATCCCAAGTTTTTCTGCAAAATCCTTCTGCGTCAAGGAATCTCGAACTAAAACGATGCGCTTAGAGATGGTGGTCATGATGAACCCCCGTGCCTCGCACAAAAACCAACTCATGCGTACAAAATTGTTGACATGAACTTAAAAATGTACGAAAAGGGTTTCGTTCGGGGTTAAAAAATAAGTTTAGCCTTCAACCTAGTTTATCGGCAGGAACACCACAAAGCAACACCCTACACTCATTGGCTACTGTGCTTGCGATATAGCCAATGGAAGCCACAGAATAATACGTGGAGGAAAATATGCGCTCTGCAGACGGCATGAGCCCCGATCAGTGCGGGATCAACCGTTTCCGCATGAGATACAGGATTCGTGAATCCTTAGAAGAACGCGGCCTATCTATGTCAGATATTGCACGCAACTTAGGCATTTCGTGTGCTGCAGTATCTGCGACCATAAAAGGGAGAAACCACAGCAAGCGGACACTCGACGCCTTAAGACAAGCAGGAGTTCCCGAGAAACTCCTATTTTCCCCTTCAGGATTTGACTAGGGGAGGGGAAAGAAAATGGCTCAAAACGCATACTCAGCACAAGACTTAGCGCCGATATTTTCGATGACACGGCGCGGAGTTGCTAAACGAGCACTGAGTGAGCACTGGCAATCCCGCCCACGTCAGGGCAGAGGCGGCGGCAAGGAGTGGCTTTTCGACTCCATGCCCGAAACCACCCAACAGACCATCCGCATTGCTGAACAGCGACGAGCTGTTGAGGACGCAGCTGCAGCAACCGCTGCACGCGAGCAACAACAGCAGTCCAACCTCCCCGCTCTGCCATCAACAACATCTCAGGCCATCATGGACGATGGTCGCAGATATAAGGCCCTGGCCAAGGCAGATTTGCTCAGCCTGTACCTGGATTGGCAGCGGAAATACGGCTGCACTACCGCTCAGAAAGAGAAGTTCATCACGGCATACCTTGGAGGAGCATGGCCAAAGCTTCTCAAGGAAGTGGGTCAGACTTCATGGAAGAGCATCGAACGGTGGAAGCTCTCTCAAAAGGACAGCGGAACACTTTCCCTCGTAGACACACGAGGGATTGCCCACCGAGGGCAGACCCTGCTCTCCCCGAGACACCAGACTCTGATCCTTGGCTATGTGCTTGATCCCAGTGGACCAGCCATCAGCCAGTGCATCAGACAGGTGCAGTGCCGATGTCAGGCGGAAGGGATCTATATCCCGTCGGACTCATCCATACGTCGGTGGGTCAACGCTTACATGGCCGAAAGCTATGATGAGTTCGTGCTGTTCCGTGAAGGCAAGAAGGCCTGGTCGGACAAATGTGCCCTATCAATCTTGCGTGATTGGACTTTGGTTGGTGTGGGAGACGTCGTGATCGCAGACGGCCACACCCTCAATTTTGAAACCATCAACCCTGACACTGGCAAAGCTAAGAGGATGACCATCGTGCTGTACTACGACGGCGCGAGCAACTGTCCTCTGGGCTGGCAGGTCATGGCCACAGAGAATGTGGCCTGCATCAGCGCAGCGTTCAGGCGCACCTGCATCATGTTGGGGAAGTTCCCGAAGGTCGTCTACCTCGACAACGGCAAGGCTTTTAGGGCCAAGTTTTTCAAGGGCTGTGATGACTTCACTCAGGCAGGTTTCTTGGGTCTCTACAGAGATCTTGGTTGCGAAGTGATCCATGCTTGGCCGTACCACGGACAAAGCAAGCCCATCGAACGCTTTTTCGGAACCATGCATGAGCTTGAGGTCTGGCAACCCAGCTACACGGGCTATGACATCGACCACAAACCAGCCCGCATGAAGAGAGGTGAGGACCGCCATCGCGAGCTCTATGACAAGATGGGATACCGACCTCTAAAGCTTGAAGAGACGTGCATACAGATCGCGAAGTGGTTCGAGGCCTACAAGGCGAGACCTCAGTATCGCACACACCTACACGGCAAGACGCCTGGCGAAGTGTTCGAGGCTGGCCGAGGACCAGGCCTTAGCGAGACCGACCTGAACAAGATGACCCTGCTCATGATGCAGAAGGAGGTCAGGACCATCAACAAGGACGGTATCAAGGTCAACGGGAAGCTCTTCTGGCACGAGGCGCTGTACGCAAGACGCCATGCCGTCCTGGTCAGGTACGATGAGATGTACGATCCGTACCATGTGCGCGTGTACACGATGGAAGGCGAGTTTATCTGCATTGCTCAGGATCGCGAGCACTACAAAATAGCGTTTGGGGTGCACCCTGCAGCCAGAGTGCTTGGGACGCCCGAGCAGCAGGAACAGCTCAAGACAGACATCGAGCGCAAACGCCGTCTTGAAAAGACAAGCGCAGAGCGCATGGAACAGCTGCTTGAAAGCGACATCCTACCCGAGGCCAGAGCAAGGCAGGCCGCTCTTGAAGAGAGCACCAAAACGCTAGCCGCCAAAGAGGCAGAGGATCCGGCTGAGACCACTGCTCCGAGTGCAGAAGAAGAGGCAGCCTTTGCGGAGAAGCTGGCAGCTCGCCAGGCGGCCATGGATGCCAAGCCAGCGTACACGCCAGCGTCCACTAAGAGATGGAAGGATTCAGCAGAGAAGTACGACTATCTCTTTGGCATCAAGCACGGCAAAAACATTGACTTGATCCCGGAAGACGCCGCCTGGATGGAGACCTACGAACAGACTCCTGAATTCCAGCGGTATCACAAGAACAGATATGACGGTCTGCGGACCATCTACGATAGAGAGCACGCCCGCGTGGCGAGCGCCTAGGAGGATGACATGCGGTACACGATCAACGGCATCGAATACACGACACGAGTTGGCGACACAGTGGTGGCAGATGGATTTGCGTTGCACGTTCCTGGAGGGAAGCCACTAGCAGTCATCTACTTCTATGATGAAGAAAGCCGCTGCCCACTGGGGTGGGAAGTGATGAAGAACCCGACACCGTCACACTTGTCCTCAGCATTCCGCAAGAGCTGCATGATGCTTGGACGGATCCCAGAGGTAGTCCGCATCGACGGTGAGCGCTTTCGTGAGGCTTTCTCCCCCAACGAAGACGATTTCAACGAAGTGTTGACCATCATTGGTATCGCAGCAGGTTGTGACGTTGATCTTGGCTACCGCAGTCTGCCGACCATGCATTACCTAAGTCGCCAGCAGTGCAGGAGCATGGACAGCATCCTCCACACCGTGGGGAGACTCTTTGAGCTGCAGCGGAACGGCCGTCAGCATCACAACCATCTGGCTGGTCGCACACCTCGAGATGTGTTCGAGAACGGGCGGTGCCCCGTGAATATGATGTCGGCTCTGGATATGGGCACCATGAATTGGCTTTGGAGAAATGAGGTATGCGACCTTGCTGTGGCGAGCTGCTAAGATTGTCGAAATTTAAGGAGAAGCACGGCAATGGATTCACAATCTAAAATTGAAGCGATTAAAGCATACCAGGGCTGAGACAGCCTAAAGCTTGCCAAGCTTAGAACGCAGTTTCACCTCGTCTGTGTCATCCATCTCGAAGTTTCCTGGAATAACATAGAGGTGAAATACCGCAAATCGAGAAAGCCATTCATTGTATTCAATAATTGCAGATCGAATAGGTTCGAGAAAGCCATAACCAGGAGTACGAGAAAATGACCAAGATGAAAATTTTTCACGGCCTATCGCAATGCGAATGTTTTTTCCTTGTTTATAAGTCAGATTTATCCCTTCTACAAAAGGCTGCTTACGCGGGTTTGCCGAAGACCAGCGAATCCAAGCATCCTTTGGGTCCAGTTTTGGATGCTTTAACTGAGGTGTGTAAAAAACTTGAACACCCATATTATCTTTTTCTAGAATGGCGGAAGTTGATTCTAGCTGAAATAGAAGGCTTAGAAATGCCGTCTTCAAGCCTGAAATCAACAAAGGAATTACGGGAAATCTTTCCGTATTCAGGTAATTGCTCGTCAATACCGGATCTCCGACATCAAATACAAGATAATCAAAAAATGCTAAATCTTTCTCTCGTAATACTAGCACACCTGGATAAAAATCAGGGCGCCATTGGCCGTAAGCTGTTTTCAAAGGGTGGTTATTTAGCATTTCTTCGATTGATAAATCTTCTTGCGCTCCGTCAGTGGAACGAGTCTTTTTCTCATTAGAATCAGGCATTTCCGGCTCCGGTGGGTTGAGTGTTTCACGGAAGGTACGACGGGGAGCCTACCACCGGAGCCGGTAACTCACAATCGTAACCAAAGCAGAGGAAACGATGAGAGATACACTTATAGAAACAGAAGCCATGGCCAAATTCAACGCGGCTGTGGACGAGGTGGTGAGCGCCGACAGATCCTTGTCA